>CAZAAR010000088.1:0-1717 GCA_964483415.1 uncultured Oscillospiraceae bacterium | reverse complement strand
CCGACCCACTCGCAGCAGGGGGAGCCGTCCTCCACCTTCGCGCAGATCGCCTGAAAAATCTCTTTCACGTAGGGCCAGGCCGCCGGGGAGCCGCCGGGCATCATCGAGGGGCCCTTGAGCGCGCCCTCCTCGCCGCCCGAGACGCCGGTGCCGATATAGAGGAAGCCCTTGCTCTCGACGTAGCTTGTCCGCCGGACGGTGTCCGGGAAGTGGCTGTTTCCGCCGTCGATCAGGATGTCCCCCGCCTCAAGATGGGGAAACAGCGCCTCCAAAAGCTCGTCCACCGCCGCGCCCGCCTTGACCATCATCATGATCCGGCGCGGTTTTTTGAGGCTCGCGGCCAGCTCCTGTAAAGAGCAGACGCCGAGGATGTTTTTCCCCCTGGCGCGCCCCTCCGTGAAATTTTTCACCTTGGACGCGGTCCGGTTGAACACCGCGACCGTGAAGCCCTTCGATTCCATGTTCATCGCCAGATTTTCGCCCATCACCGCAAGGCCGATCAAGCCGATATCCGCTTTCATGCCGTCTCTCCCCATTCGTTTTCTATCTTTTTACGCGGGCGTTGCCGTTCCAGATCGACCAGACCTGTTCTTCGTCGGCCGGGCAGGCGTAGTCGGTCGGCAGCGTCGCCGCGAGCGCGCCCGAGGCCCAGCCGAAATGCAGGCAGTCCTCGGCGTTCCAGCCCTTGAGCATGCCGTAAAGCAGGCCGCCCACGAAAGCGTCCCCGCCGCCGATGCGGTCCAAAACCTCGATGGGCCGGGGCCGCGCTTCGTGCCATTCGCCGTCCATAAAGAGGATCGCGCCCCAGAGGTGCTCGCTGGCGCTCACGACCTCCCGCAGGGTGGTCGCGAACGCGGAGACGCCCGGGTATTCCATTTGCGCCCGCAAGATCATCTCGCGGAAGCCCTCCGTCCTCTCCGCGAGGCCCTTCCCGCCCGCGGCCGGGCCCTCGAGCCCGAGGCAGAGCTGGAAGTCCTCCTCGTTGCCCACCAGAATGTCGGCGAGGGAGGCGATCTCCTTAAAAAGCGCGGAGAGCTCCCCCTCCCGCCCGGCCCAGAAGGACGCCCGGTAGTTTAAATCAAAAGAAATTTTGGTGCCGCGCGCCTTCGCCTCCTTGGCGAGCCGCAGGCAAAGTTCGCCGGTGTCTTTGGAGAGGGCCGCGATCAGGCCGGACATATGGAGAATCTCCGCGCCCTCGTCCCCAAAGATGCGCCCGAGGTCGAAATCCGCCGCGCTTAAGATCCGGCCGACCTCGCCGGCGCGGTCGTTGTGCACCCGCGGTCCCCGCGGCCCGAAGCCGCTGTCCGCGATGTTGAACTGATGGCGGTATCCCCAGGGACCGCCCTGCGGCACCTCTCTGCCCTCATACTCGATGCTGCGGGCGCGCAGGTCCGCCTTGATGAAGGCAGACACCGGCGAACCCTCGACGAAGCGGGTGAGCGCCTTGACCGGCAGCCCCAGCGACGCCGCGACCGTGGCGGCGTTCGTCTCGGCGCTCGTCGCCTGCATGGAGTACTCGTGACAGAGATGCGCGGGCTGGCGGCCGGCCGGCGTGATGCGCACGCCCATGCTCGTCGGGACGACAAGCGCATAGCGTTTCATAAAAGTCTCTCCCCTTAAAATGGTTTCTTAGAGATCCCGGGCCGGCGGCTTCAACCTGCCGTCGAAATCGGCCCCGTATTCCGGCAAGAGCGGGAATTTGACCGGCTTTTTGTCC
>CAZAAR010000087.1:0-1746 GCA_964483415.1 uncultured Oscillospiraceae bacterium | reverse complement strand
ACAATGCGGCCGAGTTCATCGACTTTGCGGACAATACCGGTAGATTTCAATCTGATTTCCTCCCAAAAATTTCCAATTACTGGTCTAATTATGTTAAGTATATCTTATTATCCATTTTTTGTCAAGGCCATATTTCGTCATACTTATGTATTTTTTTCGGAATATCCGCCAATCAGCCGGAATAGATTATCCCGAACGCGGTTAGGGGAGGCGGTGGTATGGGCTATTTTCTGGCGGCGGTGACGGCGGCCTCCCTGATCTACGGGGCCTGCTCCGGCAGCCTGCCGGCGGTCTCCGCGGCGGCGCTGGGGGAATGTTCCCACGCGGCGACGCTGTCGCTCGAGCTGCTGGGCACGATCTGCCTCTGGAGCGGCGTCTCCGCGGTGGCGGACGAGTGCGGCCTGACCGCGTGGACGGCGAGGGCGCTCGCCCCGGTGCTGGGGCTGCTTTTTCCCACCGCGCGCCGGGATGAAAAGGTGATGAAGGCGATCTCGATGAACGTGACGGCGAACCTGCTCGGGCTTGGAAACGCCGCCACGCCGCTCGGCATCAGGGCCATGAAAGAACTGAGGCGCGCCGGAGGGGGTCTTTCCGCCGCGACAAAGGACATGGCGCTGTTTGTCGTCGTCAACACGGCCTCGCTGCAAATTTTGCCGACGACCGTGGCGGCGCTGCGGCTCGGCGAGGGCTCCCCCGCGCCGATGGACATCCTGCCCGCGGTCTGGCTGACCGGCGGCTTCTCGCTGCTGGCGGGCATCCTCGCGGCCAAGGTGTTTTGCCGGGAGGCGGGCCCCCGCGCGCGGGACGGGGTTCATGATACGGAGACGCCGCAAGACGGCGGACCGATCAATCCTCATAGGAGGGGCGGCGCCCCGGCCGGGAATCACCGCGGCTTCCCCGCCCCGGAGGACTCCTGCGCGAAAAGCGGGGTCCGTCGAAGCGGCCCCGCGGCGGCCCGTTTCCGGGAGGCGGAGCCTTGAGCGCGTTTCAGGCCGGGGATTTCGCGGTCCCGTTCGCGATCGCCCTGGTCTTTTTGATCGCGGCGGTTCGGAGAAAGGACCTGTTTTCCGTATTCCTGAGCGGCGCGAAAGAGGGCCTCGCGACGACCGCCGGCGTCCTGCCCGCGCTGGTGCTCTTGATGACGGTGATCGGCATGGCGCGGGCCTCGGGCCTGCTGGGGCTCCTGACCGGCGCCGCCCTGCCGCTCGCGGAGCGGCTGGGTTTCCCGGCCGAGGTGCTGCCGCTCGCGCTCTTGAGGCCGCTCTCCGGCTCCGGCGCGCTGGCGTTTTTTGAGGAGCTGCTGGGCGAGGTCGGGACGGATAGCTACGAGGGACGGGTGGCCGCGGTGCTGATGGGCGGCACGGAGACGACTTTCTACACCGCGGCGGTCTATTTCGGCGCGGCGGAGGTTAGAAAGGGCAACGGCGCGATCCCGGCCGCCCTCGTCGCGGATTTCGCGGGTACGGTCATGAGCGCGCTCGCGGTGCGGCTGTTTTTCCAATAAAAAAGGGCCGGAAGGCTCTTTTTTAACATGGATTTTTATTTCCGGGAATTCCGGTACGGCAAAGAAAACGGACTTCCGCCCGTCCTCCGGTCGCGAATCATACTTCCGTAATCTTCATCCAACCGGAGCGATTTTTTTCGTCCTCCGGGCGCGAATCACGCTTCCGGGGAATCCGGCGCGGGCTCCGCTTTCTCAAAGGGCTCGGGTTCCGGTGCGGCGGGGGCGGTTTTCCCTCGGCCTCC
>CAZAAR010000086.1:0-2038 GCA_964483415.1 uncultured Oscillospiraceae bacterium | reverse complement strand
ATACCTCGTCAAGAACGAAAAAGGGGAATGCGTCGAGACGTCCGAGGATCTCTTCCGGAGAGTTGCGTCCGCGGTCGCCTCCGCCGATAGGAATTATGACCCGGAGGCCGATACCGGCGCGCTTGCGGAGCAATTTTATCAGAGGATGACCAACCTCGAATTTCTGCCCAACAGCCCTACTTTGATGAACGCGGGCCGCCCGCTCGGCCAGCTTTCCGCCTGTTTCGTCCTTCCGGTCGAGGACAGCATGATCGACATTTTTGATTCCGTCAAAAATGCGGCGCTGATCCATCAGTCCGGCGGCGGCACCGGCTTCAGTTTCTCCCGCCTCCGTCCGAAAGGCAGCACCGTCCGCTCCACCGGAGGCGTCGCCTCCGGCCCGATCAGCTTCATGAAGGTCTTCAACATGGCCACCGAGGCCGTGAAGCAGGGCGGCACCCGCCGCGGCGCCAACATGGGCATCCTGCGCGTAGACCATCCGGATATCCTTGAGTTTATCGACTGCAAAAAGAACAACAGCGAGCTTAACAATTTTAATATCTCCGTCGGCGTGACCGAGGTGTTCATGGAGGCCGCCCAGAAGGGCGAGCCCTACGACCTTGTGGACCCGCACACCAAAACGGCGGTCAGCCGGATAGACGCCTCCGAGGTCTACCAAAAGATCGTCGAGGGCGCCTGGAGAAACGGAGAGCCGGGCATCCTTTTCCTCGACCGGCTCAACCGCGACAACGTCGTCCCGGCGCAGGGCGAGATCGAGAGCACGAACCCCTGCGGCGAGCAGCCCCTGCTGCCCTACGAGTCCTGCAACCTCGGTTCCATCAACCTCTCCGTCCTCGCGAAGGAGACCGGGGACGGCGCGGAGATCGACTACGAGCGCCTCGGCGGGATCGTCAGGGACGCCGTCCATTTCCTCGACAACGTGATCGACGTCAACCGCTACCCGCTTGAGCAGATCGACAAAACGACGAAGGCCACCAGAAAGATCGGCCTCGGCGTCATGGGCTGGGCGGATCTGCTGCTGAAACTCGGCGTTCCCTACTGCTCCGACGAGGCCGTAGCGCTTGCCGAAGAGCTGATGGGCTTCATCACCGAGACCGGCCGCGCGGAGAGCGCGAAGCTCGCGAAAATCCGCGGCGCTTTCCCGCTCTTTGGCGAGAGCATCTATAAAAACGGCGAGCCGCTGCGCAACGCGACCGTCACGACCATCGCCCCGACCGGCACGCTTTCCATCCTTGCGGGATGCTCCTCGGGCGTCGAGCCGGTCTTCGCCTACGCCTATATCCGCAACATCATGGACAACACCAAGATGGTCGAGGTGAGCCCCGTGCTCAAATCCCTGCTCGAGGAGCGGGGTCTCGCCACCGAGGAGCTGATGAACCGGATCGCCGAGCACGGCTCCCTCTCCCACATTCCGGAGGTCCCGGAGGACATCCGCCGCGTCTATATCTCCGCGCACGACGTCAGCCCCGAATACCACATCCGGATGCAGGCCGCCTTCCAGAAACATACCGACAACGCCGTCTCCAAGACCGTCAACTTCAAGCACGAGGCCACGCAGGAGGAGGTTCGCCACGTCTTTGATCTGGCGTACCGCCTCGACTGCAAGGGCGTGACGATCTACCGCGACGGCAGCCGGGATTCCCAGGTGCTGAACATCGGCAAGGAGGAGAAGAAAGAGGAGACCCCCGTCGTCACCGTCGTGGAGCACGCGATCATCCCAAGACCGAGGCCCGACACGGTCTTCGGCATCACGGAGCGTATGCGGATCGGCTGCGGCAACCTGTACGTCACCGTCAACTATGATAAGGACGGCATCTGCGAGATCTTCACCAACACCGGCAAAGAGGGCGGCTGCCCGAGCCAGTCCGAGGCGACCTCGAGGCTGATCTCCGTCGCCCTGCGCAGCGGCATCAGCATCGACGAGATCATCAAGCAGATCCGCGGCATCCGCTGCCCGTCCACCATCCGCCAGCCGGGCCTCAAGTGCACGAGTTGCCCGGACGCGATCGCGCGCGTCATCAAAAAAGTCTACGACATG
>CAZAAR010000085.1:0-2128 GCA_964483415.1 uncultured Oscillospiraceae bacterium | reverse complement strand
ATGGTGAGCCAGAGCCTGCCGCAGCTCTTTTCCTCCGTGCTCTCGGTCGTCGGCGTCTTTCTGATGATGGTCATCCTGAGCTGGCAGCTCACGATCGTGGTCCTGCTGATGCTCGCGGTGATGATGCTGATCGTCACGAAGATCGCGGGCGGCTCCGCGAAATACTTCGTCGCGCAGCAGAAGGAGCTCGGCGCCGTCAACGGCTATATCGAGGAACTGATCGAGGGCCAGAAGGTCGTCAAGGTCTTCTGCCACGAGCCTCAGACCAAAGAGGAACTCTCCGCGCGGGCCGACGCGCTGCGCGTCGCCGCCAAAAACGCGAACACCTACGCCAACATCCTGTTCCCGATCATGGGGAACCTCTCCCACGTCCACTACGTGCTGACGGCCGTGGTCGGGGCCTTTCTGACGATCCGCGGCGCGCTCGACATCGGCACCATCGGCTCCTTCCTGCTCTACACCCGCTCGTTCAGCCAGCCGATCACCCAGATCTCCCAGCAGCTCAACGCCGTGCTGACCGCGCTCGCGGGCGCGGAGCGCATCTTTGAGCTGATCGACGCCGAGCCGGAGACGGACGGGGGCGACATCACGCTCGTCAACGCGGTGCTCCATGAGGACGGCTCCATCACGGAGTCGGGGGAGCGCACCGGGCACTGGGCGTGGAAGATCCCGATGAACGGAAACCACACCTATATCGAACTCCGGGGCGACGTCCGCTTTGAGCGCGTCACCTTCGGCTACGAGCCCGGGAAAACCGTCCTGAAGGACCTGAATTTCTACGCGAAGCCGGGCCAGAAGATCGCCTTGGTCGGCTCCACCGGCGCCGGCAAGACCACGATCACGAACCTTGTCAACCGGTTTTACGACGTGCAGGGCGGGCGCATCCTCTACGACATGATCCCCGTCAACCGGATCAAAAAGGCCGACCTGCGGCGGAGCCTCGCGATGGTGTTGCAGGACACGCACCTCTTTACCGAATCCGTGCGCGAGAACATCCGCTACGGCAAGCTCGACGCCTCCGACATGGACGTCGAGGCCGCCGCGAAGCTCGCGAACGCCGATTTCTTCATCCGCCATCTTCCGCAGGGCTACGACACGGTGCTCACGGCGGACGGGGCGAACCTCTCGCAGGGCCAGCGGCAGCTGCTCGCCATCGCGCGGGCCGCGGTCGCCGCCCCGCCGGTGCTCATCCTCGACGAGGCCACCAGCTCCATCGACACCCGCACCGAGGCGCACATCGAGAGGGGCATGGATTCCCTGATGCAGGGGCGCACCGTCTTTGTGATCGCGCACCGCCTCTCGACCGTCCGCAACGCCGATCTCATCCTCGTCATCGAGCGCGGGGAGATCATCGAGCGCGGCAGCCACGAGGAGCTGCTCGCGCAGAAGGGACGCTATTACCAGCTCTATACCGGCGCGTTCGAGCTCGCCTGAGGAAAAAAGCACAGGGCCGGGGCGGAAACAAATTCCGCCCCGGCCCTGTTTTTTATTTTCCCGTTCCGCTCAGCGCATATGCATGCCCTGCCGGTAATCCTGCTCGATGTCGGCCTTCCGGTCCTCGAATTCGTCCCGGTCCATCATCCCGTTTTGGAAAAGGGCGCGGAGCTGATCCATCCGGCGCTGGTAACTCTCCGTCGGGTCGGTTTGATGGATCTCCTTGACCTCCCGGGAATACTCCTTCGGCGCGTACCCTTGGACGCCGCCGGAGGTCTTCGTATATTTTTTCCCGGAGGAGGCGTCCCGCTCTTTTTGTTTCTTGGCCGCGAAGGCGGAGGCCCCCGCCATAATCAGCACGACGGGCAGCAGGAAAAACAGGCCTATAAACACGTCGCTAAAACCGCTCATCCGATCACCTCCTATTTATTTCACTATTATGATACCACAAGCGCGGGGCGCGCGGCGGGATAATTGGCCGTCGCCGTAGGCGGGCCGTTAAAATGGCCGTATAATAGTAGCGATATGGGTCTTATTATTGCTATTATATCATGATGAGCCCGCCTTGAAAAGCGAAAGAAAAATTTTACGCGCCGCACTTGCAAAGCCGGGCCCGCCATGATATAATGAACAAGCATTTTTGGGGGCGTAGCTCAGCTGGGAGAGCGTACGGTTCGCATCCGTAAGGTCGAGA
>CAZAAR010000084.1:0-2267 GCA_964483415.1 uncultured Oscillospiraceae bacterium | reverse complement strand
GTATCCTGAAGGTCGGCGAAGGAGGCCTTGCCCATGCCGCGTTTGCTCATGATCCTCCCGGCGAGGCGCACGGATTGGGCCTCCTCCGCGGAGCCCTCTTCGGTGTCGACAAAGTTTGCCCTGACGGTTCCCGCGCGGGCGTCGACCGGATATTTCGTCAGCACGAACGGGTCCTTGCCCTCGCTGCGAAGGGCGTCCAGCTTATCGCGGCGGATCTGCAGGAGTTCGGAAAGCTGCGCCTCCGTGAGCTCCTGATTCAGCTCTTCATCCATTCCATGTTCCATCCTTTCCGGAATATTACAGAATCCAGACATTTTTATATTTTAGCATAATCGCCCCCATATTACAACAGATACTTGCTTTTCCCCGCCGCGAAGGGCTTTTTTCCGAAGAAAATTCCTTTGTATGAAGCGTCGTCCCGCGCCCGAAAAAAGATTTTCCGGGGGGCAGCCGGGGGACGGGGGAAAAGCCTCCTCCGGGCAAAACCGGCGGGCCGGGGGATGGGGGCCTTCGCGGGTCTCATCCCGGATCGTCTCCGGGCTCCGATCCAAAAGGCGGCGCGAACGGGCAAAAACAGGCCCCGCGGGGATGCCGCGGGGCCTGTCAATCATTTCTTGCGCCGGGGGCGGGATCATTTGCTGATGGAGAGCACCTCGTACCTTGTGGACTCGCCGTTTGGAAGCTCGGCCTGCGCCATCTCGCCGATCTTTTTGCCCAGGAGGGATTTCCCGACCGGGGATTCGTCGCTGATGATGTTGTTCATCGGGTCCGCCTCCGTGGAGCCGACCACGTGAAACTCGCACTCGTCGCCCAAATCAAGGTCGAGGACGCGGACCGTGTTGCCGAGGGAGACGGCGTCGGTGCCCATCTCGGACTCATCCAGAATGACGACGTTTTTCAGCATGACCTCGAGGTCCGCGATGCGGGCCTCCACGATCGCCTGCTCGTTTTTGGCCTCGTCGTACTCGCTGTTTTCAGAGAGATCGCCGAAGGAACGGGCAACCCGGATTTTATCGGAAACGTCCTTTCTGCGGACGGTTTTGAGCTCCTCCAGCTCATCCTCGAGAGCTTTCAGGCCGCTTTCGGTGACAACGACTTTTTTCTCCACGGTTTTCCCACCTCGTATTCATAATATTATGTATTATAGCCGCAGGAAGATGCCCTGTCAAGCGCTGCGGATGCGGTTATTTTTTAAATCAGCGCGCTTATTTCGACGAAAACAGCCCGGGAAAACCGGGCCGTTTTGATCGGTTCTGTTTTAACGCTTCGGGAGGCGGCGTCTCTCCGGTTTCGCCCCGGAAAACGCCTTCTGTTCTTGCTCTCGCGGGCGGCCCCCGGTTTCAACATGGGTGCCGCCGCTTTGTGAAGTCCGCCTCCGGTCTAACCTTGCGAAGCGGAGGTCCCCGCGGAGGATTCCGCGCCGGACTCCTCCGGGACGGGGGTCATGGTGGAGGAGGCGACCTCGATCGCCTTGGCGAGCTGGGTGTCGAGCGCGCTGTCGAGCAGCGTCACGTCGGTGAAATCGGGCACGTAGTCGAGCGGGACCGCGTGGTCTGGGGTGATTCCGGTCCCCTCCCATGAGGCGCCGGAGTTGCACAGCGTGTAATTGCCGACCGTGATGCGGATGGCGGAGCCGTCCTCGAGCATAAACATCTGCTGCAGGGAGCCGTAGCCCGCGGTCTGCGCGCCGACGATCTTGGCCTTGTTGAAATCCCTCATGCCGGCCGCGAAGAATTCGGCGGCGCCGGCGGTCTGCTCGTTGACGAGCACGACCATCGGCAGCGCGATCTGCCTCGCGCTCGAGGCGTAGAGCACCTCCGTCTCGCCGGAGGAGTAGGTCACGGAGAGCAGGTCCCCGGCGGGGAGCAGGCGGTCGAGCATCGTCGCCGCGGAGGAGACAAGGCCGGTGTTGACGGAGCGGACGTCGAAAATCAGCGCCGCCGCGCCGGCGTCCGCCGCGCTCTCGACCGCTTTGACGAACTGATCCGGCGTGCTCTCGGCGAAGTCGCTGATGCGGATATAGGTGAAGTCGCCGAACGTCGTTATAAAGACGGTGTTGATCGTCAGGGTGCGGCGCGTGATCTCCATCTCGGTGTCCTCGTCGTCGCGGCGGATGGTCATCGTGACCTTCGTGCCGGCGTCGCCGGTCAAAAGCTCGGAGGCCGCGCCGAACGTGTCGGCGGTGATGTCGATTTCGTCGATCTTGATGATCAGGTCGCCGGTCTGGATCCCGGCGCCGGAGGCCGCGGAGCCTTCATAGACCTGCG
>CAZAAR010000083.1:0-2585 GCA_964483415.1 uncultured Oscillospiraceae bacterium | reverse complement strand
CGGCGAGGCCTTCGACAAATGCGCGAAGGTAATGGGCCTGCCGTACCCGGGCGGCGTCTCGCTCGACCGGGAGGCCGCGAAGGGCGACCCGGAAGCCTTCCGCCTGCCCAAGCCGCACGTGGAGGGCCGCCCGCTCGACATGAGCTTTTCCGGGCTCAAAACCGCGGCGGTCAACATCCTGCATAACGCCGGGCAGCGCGGAGAGACGGTCAACGTCCCGGACCTCTGCGCCTCGTTTCAAAGCGCCGTCTGCCATGCGCTGGTCGATCGGCTCATGCTCGCCGCCGAGGAGGGCGGGTACCGCACCGTCGCGGCGGCGGGCGGCGTCTCGGCGAATTCCGGGTTGCGCGCGCTGCTCGAGCGCGAGTGCGGGCGCCGGGGCCTTCGGCTGTATATGCCGCCGCTCTCGCTCTGCGGGGACAACGCCGCGATGGTCGGCGCGCAGGCCTATTACGAGGCGCTGGCCGGTCATTTTGCGGGCCTTGACCTCAACGCCGCGCCGAGCATGGCCATCGACGAAGAATTTTAAAAACTATCTGCAAGATTTAAGTTAAAAAATTGCAAATTATAGGGGCCGGTACTTGAACATTTCGAGTACCGGCGTTATAATATGAATATCAGGAAGCTTCATGCGGCATTTCTGAAGATTCTGAAAGGAGAGTTTTCTCTATGACCGAGAACCCTTACGTACTCAAATGGATGGATGAGATGGTCGCCCTTTGTAAGCCGGACAGGGTCGTCTGGCTGGACGGCGGCGAGGAGCAGCTCGAGGCCCTGCGCCAGGAGGCGATCTCCACCGGCGAGATGGAGTCCCTCAACGGGGAAAAACTGCCGGGGTGCCTCTTGCACCGCACGAAGGTCAACGACGTCGCGCGGGTCGAGGACCGCACCTTCATCTGCACCGAAAAGAAAGAGAACGCCGGCCCGACCAACAACTGGGTCGAAAAAGACGAGATGTACGCGCGGCTCCGCCCGCTCTACGACGGCGCGATGACGGGGCGCACGATGTACGTCATACCATACTGCATGGGCCAGATCGGGAGCCCGTTCGCGAAGATCGGCATCGAGCTGACCGACTCCATCTACGTCGTGCTCAACATGAGCATCATGACGCGGATAGGCAGACAGGTGCTCGATCAGCTCGGCGATTCGGCGGATTTTGTCAAGGGTCTCCACGCCAAGAAGGACATCGACCCGGAGAACCGCTACATCTGCCAGTTCCCGGAGGACAACGCGATCTGGTCGATCAACTCGGGCTACGGCGGCAACGTGCTGCTCGGCAAGAAGTGCTTCGCGCTGCGCATCGCCTCTTGGCAGGGCTGGAAAGAGGGCTGGATGGCCGAGCACATGCTGATCCTCGGCATCGAAAATCCGCGGGGCGAGGTCAAATACGTCACCGCGGCCTTCCCGTCCGCCTGCGGCAAGACGAACCTCGCCATGCTGATCCCGCCGGAATTTTACGCGAAAAAGGGCTATAAGGTCTGGTGCGTCGGCGACGACATCGCGTGGCTGCGCGTCGGGCCGGACGGCAGGCTCTGGGCCGTCAACCCGGAGAACGGCTTCTTCGGCGTCGCGCCGGGCACCAACGAGAAATCGAACCCCAACGCCCTCGCCGCGACCCGCAAGGGCACGATCTTCACAAACGTCGTCCACGACCTCGACCAAAACACCGTCTGGTGGGAGGGCCTCGATAAAAATCCGCCCGAGCACGCGGTCGACTGGAAGGGCAACCCGTGGAACGGCAGAACCGCAACGGAGAAGGGCGCCCATCCGAACAGCCGCTTCACCGCGCCCGCGAAAAACTGCCCCTGCATCAGCCCGAAATTCGACGATCCGGCCGGCGTGCCGATCTCCGCGATGATCTTCGGCGGGCGCCGCGCCAAGACGGCCCCGCTGGTCTATCAGTCCAGAGACTGGAAGCACGGCGTCTTTGTCGGCTCGGTCATGGCCTCCGAGACGACGGCCGCGGCGGCCGGCGCGGTCGGCGTGGTGCGCCGCGACCCGATGGCGATGCTGCCGTTCTGCGGCTACCATATGGGCGATTACTTCGCGCACTGGCTCGAGATGGGCGAGACGCTCGGCGACAAGGCCCCCAAGATTTTTAACGTCAACTGGTTCCGCACCGACGACGACGGCAACTTCATCTGGCCGGGCTACGGCGAAAATATGCGCGTGCTGATGTGGATCCTCGGGCGCTGCGACGGCGACGCCGAGGCGGTGGAGACGCCGATCGGCTACGAGCCGAGGCCGGAGGACATCGAGACCGAGGGCCTTTCGGGTATCACGGCCGAGACGATCGCCGGGCTTTTGGACGTCGACCCCGAGCTCTGGAAAGAGGAGGCCGCGGGCATCCGCGAATTCTATAAGAAATTCGGCGACAAGCTCCCGGAGGCGCTCTCCGACGAGCTCTGCACGCTTGAGAAAAACCTCGGCATGGAGTGAACGCCTATTTCCGCGGCCCCGTTTCGCCGGGGCGCGGGGAAACGATATTGGGAAAACCGGCGCGGCGCCTGCCGCGCCGGTTTTTTTGCGCAAAAGGCCTCCTTGCGCGGGTAAAAACCTGCATGCTCATGATGTTTATGATT
>CAZAAR010000082.1:0-2737 GCA_964483415.1 uncultured Oscillospiraceae bacterium | reverse complement strand
CCGCTCTGTAATACTCCAAACCTTTTTTAAAAACAGCATAATCAAATAGACATTTGATATAATCCATTGATAAGTTACTTTGCATAAAAAAACTCCCGTCTAATAAACGGGAGTTTTATAAAATGCGTTTCAACACCCAAAAAACGATCCTTGCCGGGCTCTTCGCGTCCCTCATCTGCGTGGGGGCCTTCCTCAAAGTGCCGCTTCTGTTCGTCCCGATGACGCTGCAGTTTTTCTTTGTCAACTTTGCGGTCCTGTTTGAGGAGCGGCGCTACGGGATCCTCTCGGTCGCGGCCTATCTGCTGCTCGGCCTCTGCGGCCTGCCCGTCTTCGCGGGCGGCGGCGGGATCTCCTATATCCTCAACCCGACCTTCGGATACCTGATCGGGTTTTTGCTGTCGGCGGCGGTCACGGGCACGCTGAAAGCGCGCGTGGCGCATACGGTCCCCGCCTACCTTTTTTTGAGCCTGCTCAACATTTTGACGGTACACGGGTGCGGGCTCGCCTATTTCTACTGCCTGTCGAATTACTACCTCGGCAGCCCGATCTCCCTCTCAAAGCTGGTCGTCGTGGGGTCGCTGGTCTTCCTGCCCAACGACGCCCTCAGCGGCGCGCTCTCCTCGTATCTCGCGGTGAAAATGGAGGGTATCGCGGGCGCGAGACGCGCGGCCTGATCGCTGCGCCCGAACCACATCCTTTTTTGGCCGACGCGGCGGTCAAGGAGGATCACCCGGCGCCCGGAGTCACGCTTTCGTCACAGTTTGTGACGAAGGCGCTTTTTATTTTCTTAAAAACGAATTTTGTGAAATCATTTTTTCTGAACCCTCTTCCTCTATTGTCCCACAAAGGGCGCAACAGGTCGAATTTTACTATTGTTTACAAAAAGATAGGGAAAATCGCTTGAAAATTTTGTTTTTTATACTATGATGAGAGATAGGCTCGGCGGCATCCGCGAAAAAAATCTTTTTCGACGTCCGCCGAATATTGTTCGAACAAAAAGAAACGGAGGAGAAAAAATGAAAAAACTGCTCGGGATTTTTTTGGCGACTCTGCTCCTGATCGGCCTGCTGCCGGTCACGGCGCTCGCGGCGACGACGGTCCCGGTCGGAAGCACCGTGGGGGAATTACAAGAGGCGATTGACAATGCCGGGAACGGCGATACGCTCCGGCTGACCGAAGGCTTTTCAAGCGGAGAGACGGGGGTTGTGATCCCCGCGGGCAAATCCATCATTCTGAATTTAAACGGCTGCACGATTACCACGACGGCGGATCCTTTCCTGAAAATTGAAGCCGGCGCGAAACTCACGATTAACGACACCGGCGGCGGCGGCGGGCTCCATGAGACGCGCGACTGGAGCTATCTGATCCTCAACGCGGGGACGCTCGTCATCAACGCGGGTACCTTTACCTCGGAATCCGATGAGTATTATGGGGGCTCCGGCGAATATTACGGCGGGGAATATGCGGTCGCGATGGCCGCGGACAGCGAGACGACCATCAACGGCGGCACGTTCGACGGTACGTTCTATACGAACGGAACGGCAAGCGGCCAGAGCCTGACCATTAAAGGCGGCACGTTCCATAAGATGTTTTATCTCGCCTCCGCAGACCAGACCATTCAGATCAGCGGCGGCACGTTCGACTTGAACAGGGATCAGCAATTCGAGCAAAACGCCGTCATCGAGATCGACGCCGGAGAGCTCACGATCACCGGCGGCACGTTCAAGCTGGACATCGACACCGACGGCAACGACGAGGCCGAGGCCAGCAACGACGGCTCCGGCGATTTTAAGGGCGTCATCATAGCCTGCAAGCCGAGCGGCTCCAAAACCGGCGCCTACGGGAGCGCGGCCGAGGTCAAAATTTCAGGCGGCACCTTTAAAAACAACGACGGGGACTGCCTCGTCGCGGCCGACCAGACGGCGGAGGGCAACGAAGGGGGCGGCACCGCGTCCTTCCGCGTCTCCGGCGGGAAGTTCACCGGCGCGCTGTCGGTCTATGATACCAGCACCAACCCGGCGAGTAACCCGTCCATCACGGTGACCGGCGGCTCCTTCACGGAGAATCCGACGGACTTTGTCCCCGAAAAGGGATACCGGGTGCGGCGTCAATCGGGGACGTACGGCTACAAAGTGAGCGCCATTGAGACGAAAAACGAGGACAGCGACGAACCGGATCAGACCGTCACCGGCTTCGGGGCCGAAGCCGGGCGGCTGAACAAGGCCTCGGGGGACTATCGGGCGCTGAAGAATTTTGCCCTGTCGGCCGGTTTCGGCGCGGAAGACATCATTCAATCCTGGGACATCCGCCTCTCCGGGAAAGGCCCGTGGAAGCTCACGTTTGAGCTTGGCGAAGCGTATGCCGGCGAGACCGTCACCATCTATCACCTGAAAAAAGACGGAAAGATCGAGACGTTCACCGTCACCGCCGACAAGGACGGCGACGCGAAGATCACGGTCACCAGCGCCTCTCCGTTCATGGCAGTGGAGGGGAAGGCAAAGACCTCCGGCACGACGGAGATCGGCAAGGAGGAGAACCCGGACACCGGCGCCTCCGACATCGCGGCCCTCGCCGCGGCGCTCGCCATGATCTCTCTGATCGCCGCCGCGGCCGTCACAATCAAGAAATAACCTGATGCTCAAAGGAAAAGAAGGGCCTCCTGCCGGAGGCCCTTCTTTTTTCTCTATCTGCTTCAGCAGGTTTTCCAAACGTCTTGCCGTTTGGAAAACAAAAATCC
>CAZAAR010000081.1:0-3367 GCA_964483415.1 uncultured Oscillospiraceae bacterium | reverse complement strand
GCATAGATAAATTATAACTTACGCCCAAAAAAAAGTAAAGGCAATTATCGACAGGAATCCGGGAAACGAAAAAAACGGAAATGAAAAAAACCCGGCCGGTTTTTATCCTTTGCCCCTTTTAAAACATGGCAAAATCAAATATAATAAACTGGATAAAGACGGAAGGGGAGCTTTGCCGATGAGGAGCGTCAGCAAAAAGGGGATCGCCGCGGCGGGGGGCGCGCTTCTCGTGACCGCCGGCCTGATCGGGAGCCAGATCCATCCGCATAAACCCGGCCCGGAGGCCGCCTGCACCGAACCGCAAATCTGTATGGTCTGCGGGGAAGTTCTTGAGGAGGCCAAGGGCCACACGCCGGGTCCGGAGGCCGCCTGTACCGAGCCGCAAATCTGTACGGTCTGCGGGGCGGTCCTCGCGGAGGCGAAGGGCCACACGCCCGGTCCCACCGCCGCCTGTACGGAAGCGCAGATCTGCTTGGTCTGCGGGGAAGTTCTCGAGGAGGCGAGGGGCCACATCCCCGACCCGGAGGCCACCTGCGCGGAAGCGCAGATCTGTTTGGTCTGCGGGGAGGTCCTCGCGGAGGCCAAGGGCCACGCGTTCGTGACGAAAGGGAACGCCCGCGTCTGCTCGGCCTGCGGCTATTCTGAGAAGATTTCCGCCGCCGGGACCGCCGGACAAACCGCCGCCGGGCAGGGCGCCCCGGATACCGATACCGCCGCGCGGCAAACCGCAAGCCCCATCACCGAGCCGCAGACCGTCGAGATCTGCGACGAGACGGCGAGCGGCGTCCATTACCACAACACGGTCAACGCCTATTATTCCGGCAACGTGCTGGTCTGCGGCGACTACGCGCTCGAGTATTTCAGCTCCAACTCCGCCGGCAGCGGCTCCTACGCCTCGATCCTCACGGACTTCGCCGCAAAATACCCCTCGGTGCGGGTCATTGACCTGCTGGTGCCCAAGAGCTGTGCCTTCAACGCGCCCTCCGGCTATGCGAATACCTACGAAAGCCAGTCCTCTTTCATCGAGAACACCTACGCCATGATGTCGGGCGTCACGGCGGTCGACGCCGCGGGCCTGATGCGGCGGCACAGCGGCGAGTACCTCTATTACCGCACCGACCACCACTGGACCGGTCTCGGCGCTTATTACGCCTCCGCCGCGATGTGCGACGCCCTCGGGATCACGCCGCGCGGGATCTCCGATTACGCGACCGTCGTCAACACCGGGTTTATCGGCACGCTCTACGGCTACACGGCCGAGCCGCATCCGGCCTGCCTGCTCGCGAATCCGGATTACACGGTCGGCCATTATCCCAAGACCACTTACACCATGACCTATTACAGCGGCGGCGAGGCCTATTCGGGCAGCGCGATCAACGGCGGCGCGAAGAGCTACGCCTCGATGTTTATCTGCGGCGACCAGCCCCTGACCGTCATTCGGACGGAAAACCGCAACGGCCGGAAGCTGCTGATTTTCAAGGAGTCTTACGGCAACGCCTTCGTGCCCTATATGATCGACTATTTTGAGGAGATCGTCGTCGTCGACATCCGCAAGTCCTGCAAGGGCACGGGCCAGCTCATCGGCGAGTACGGCATCACCGACGCGCTCGTCATCAACAACGTGCAGGCGGCCGTCAGCCTTCAGAGCAGCCTGCGCGGGAAGCTCGCCTCCTGACATGCGGCGGCCCCGCCCCCGGTCCCCGCCGGAAGCGGGGCGTCCGAGGACGGGCGCTTTTGGGCCCCATGCTCAGAGGTAGGGGCGGATGTCCTTCGCAAGGCGTTCCTCGCTCTCGGCCAGACGCCGGACGACGCTTTTCGCCTGCTCGTCCGCGTCCTGATACTGATTCAGGCAGCGGCTCAGCGACTTGACGCCCGTGTTGCAGCCGTCGGTCATCAGGTCGGCCACGGTGTCGTCGCCGGCGTCCACCGCCAGCTTGACGTTCGTTTTAAACCAGCTCATGCCCTCGGCGAGCGGGCTCGGATCCTTGCCCTCGGCGTTGTGCTGTTCGAGCAGGCTCTTGGCCTCGCTCCCGAGCTTCCTGTGATTCTCCCGGCAGTTGGAGAGCATCGTCTTCAGTCCCGGGCTTTTGACGGACGGCAATATCTCGTCGATCGAGGCGACGCCCATTTTGATCCCGGCGTCGCATTCTTTGAGCAGTTTGACGGTATCCGCGTTTCTCATAATTTTCCCTCCCATAATGGATTGTCTTTAGTATCTGCGAAACAGAAAAAAATATGAAAAAGCGACCGCGGGAGCTTGACTTTTCCTGCAATTTTGGTATAATCAAATAATAACAATTCCTAATTGAGGAGAGGGTTTGAAGTGAAAAATACCCTGCAGAAGGACATCGTTCTTCAGTCCCTCCATGCGCTGGATCACCCGACCGCCGAGGAGGCCTACGCGTGGATCCACCGGTCGTTTCCCGGCATCAGCAAGGCCACGGTCTACCGGATCCTCGGCAGGCTCTCGGAGGAGGGGGAGATCCTGGATCTCCGGGTGGCGGGTGGCCCCGCCCATTACGACCGGAATCCCATGAAGCATTACCATATCATCTGCCTCAAATGCGGAAAAGTGCGGGACGTCAGGATGCCGGAGCTTCGCGGTATCGAGGAAAAAGTCAGCGATACGGCCGGGTTCCGGATCCTCGGGCATGAGCTCATGTTCACGGGGATCTGCGCGGAATGCGGCGGGACTGAAATAGACGAATCGGGGAAGGAGCGAAATCATGAATAATAGGGCGTTATTCAAAATCAGCTACGGTCTTTTTCTGCTGACCGCGAGGGACGGCGAACAGGACAACGGCTGCATCATCAACACCTTTTCTCAAGTGACGAGCATGCCGCTGCGCGCGAGCATCGCGATCAACAAGCTGAATCTAACCTGCGAAATGATTCAAAAGACCGGAAAATTCAGCGTCTCCGCGCTGGACGTCACCGTGCCGTTTGATCTGTTTAAGCGTTTCGGCTTCCAGAGCGGCAAGAGCGCCGACAAATTCGCGGATTTTGAGGCCGTGAAACGCGGCGAAAACGGAATCCTCCAGCTGACGGATTATGTGAACGCCGTGTTTTCCTGCACGGTCGTGCAGGAGATCGACCTCGGCACCCATGTCATGTTCATCGCGGATATCGACGACGCGGAGGTCGCGGGCGACAAAGACTCCGTCACCTACACTTATTATCAAGAGAACATCAAACCGAAGTATAAACCCGTCAAGGGGATCAAGGGCTGGCGCTGCGTGATCTGCGGATATATTTACGAGGGCGAGGTGCTTCCGGCGGACTTCATCTGTCCGATCTGCAAGCACGGCGCCGTCGATTTTGTCCCGATCATGGAAGAATAAACCGAATATTATAAAAAAGGAGAAGA
>CAZAAR010000080.1:0-4596 GCA_964483415.1 uncultured Oscillospiraceae bacterium | reverse complement strand
TGTCTCGTTCACTGAACACGTTTCCTCTTCCTACAGCCTGCAGCCTACAGTCCGCTTCATTGCAGCTCATGTCGATACGGCGCGGACGCCTGCGCGCCCATGCGCGTCACCGACACCGATGCGGCCTTGGCCGCAAAACTGACCGCCGCGACCAACGGGCGGTCCTCGATCAGGGCCACCACGTGCCCGTCCGGGGCGAGCGCCGCGAGCAGCCCGTCGACGTAGGTGGAGCGCAGCTTTGTGAGCTTGCGATACGCCAAAATCGCGTCGATCGCCGGGTGATAGGGGCGCAGCTCCTCGAGCACGTCGGCCCCGGTGGAGTAGCCGCTCTTGGTCTTTTTCTTCGGGGGCAGGCCGAGGTCCTCAAACAGCACCTTGCCGAGCTGCTTGGGCGAGAGGATGTTGAAGGTCTGGCCCGCGAGCTCGTAGACCCGGCGCTCGGCCTCCGCGATGCTCTCCGAGAGCTCGCCGCCGTAGGCGCTGAGGCCCTCGGGGTCGATCTCAAAGCCGCGAAGCTCCATCTCCGCGAGCACCTGCGCGAGCGGCAGCTCGATGTCGTTTAAAAGGAAATTCTGGCCGTTTCGGTCGATCTCCTGTTGCAGTTTTTGGCAGAGCGACGGGAACGAGGTCATGCGGTCTACAAGCGCCTCATGGCCGAGGATCTCCCCGGCGGTTTCGCGCTTTTCCGCGCCGTAGAGGGCGGATAATTTCTCCGGGGAATAATCGTCGCCGGTCACGTTCAAAATGTATCCGGCAAGCCCGGTATCCATGACGAAGCCGCGCGCCTTCGCGCCGTGGGCGTCGGTCCAGCGGCAGAGGAATTTGAGGTCGTCGCAGCATTTCGGGCAGTCCGAGGCGAGGAATCCGGCGAGCGCGCGCTCGAAGGCGGGCCCGTCGTTTTCAACTAGATAAATATTTTCGCCGTCCGAGAGGGCCAGCGCCGCGACGCCATCGCCCTCCGCCTCGGGCAGGAGGTAGACGCGCGCCCACTTTTCGCTCTCCGCAAAGACCGCGGGCCCCGCGGCCGAAAGCGCCATCGCGGCGGCTTTTTCCTCATGCTCATGGGGTTTCACGGGGACCTTGGAGGGGTCGAGTCCGAGCTTCTGCGGCATCTTGTACATCTCGAGCTTCGCGAGCAGCGCGCAGGCGGCGGCCTCGTCCGGCTCCCGGCGCGCGTAGGCGGCGGGGTCGAGCGGCACGGGCGCGTCCTTGGCGATCGTGCCGAGCGTGCGGGAGAGATAGGCGCTCTCCCTGCCCTCCTCGAGCTTTTTGAGGACGCCGGGCTTGATTTCGAGGGCCGAAAGGTCCTTATAAATATTGTCGACGGAGCCGTACCGCGCGACGAGGTCAAGGGCGGTCTTCTCGCCGACGCCGGGCACGCCCGGGATGTTGTCGGAGGGGTCGCCCATCAGCGCCTTGACCTCGATGAGCTGCTCCGGGGACACGCCGTAGGCCGCCATGATCTCGGGGGGGCCCATCAGCGCCGAGACCGGCGCGCCCATCTTGGTCGAGGCGAGGCGCACGCTGACCTTGCCGCTCACGAGCTGCAGCGAATCGCGGTCCCCGGTCGAGACGACGCATTCCCAGCCGGCCCTTTCGCAGGCGGCGGCGAGCGTGCCCAAAATGTCGTCGGCCTCGTAGCCCGAGGCCTCCAGGACCGGGTAGCCGAGGTCGCGCAGCAGTTCCTTGATGAGCGGGAACTGCGCGGAGAGCTCGTCCGGGGCTTTGTGCCGCCCGGCTTTGTAGGCGTCATAAATTTTATGCCGGAAGGTCGGCTCGGGCAAGTCGAACGCAAAGACGACGGCGTCCGGGCGCACTTCAGAGAGGGTGGCGAGAAAAATCGTCAGAAAGCCGTAGACCGCGTTGGTGTAAAAACCGCTCCGGGTCGTCAGGAGCTTGATGCCGTAGAACGCGCGGTTCATGATGCTGTTGGAATCCACCGCCAAAAGTTTCATCGCGCCGTTTCCTTTCCATGAAGTTTTACAAAGGATATTATAGCATAAAGAAACGCCTTCTGCTATAATTGAGACAGAGAATTGTTGAGGATTAAAGAGAGGTTGCCCGGAATGAAAAAAAGAGGATTCGCCCTGCTGCTCGTTTTGCTGCTGACGCTGTGCTCATGCTCGTTTTTTAAGGAGAAGGAGACGGATCTCCTCTCCTCGGAGGGCGAGCTGGTCGTCTCCCCGGCCCCGGCGGAAAGTTCCGTGCCGGAGCTCTCCCCGCCCGAGCCGGAATCATCCGAGCCGGAACCGTCCGAGGCGCCGTCCTCCGAGGCGGCCCCGCCGCAGCCGGAGACGGAACTGATCCTCTCCGCCTCCTCGACCGCGCAGGGGAGCTACTTTGTCGCGGAGCTCACGGGCTACGGGGGCGAGGAGGGGCCCTCCTACACCGACCCCTTCGGCTACAATCGGCGGTTTTTCCGCCACGGGGATTCGTGGTTCTCGATCGTCCCGGTCAAATGCGCGGCGGAGGCCGGGAATTACGTGCTCACGGTTTCGGCCGGGGGGACGGTCTGCGAGGCGTCGTTCGCGGTCACGAAGACGGACTTCGACTACCAGTACCTTGAGATCGAGAGCGGCATCGCGGACGAGACGCTCAACAATCAGGCCGCCTCGGATGAATATTACGCGGCGATCGAGCCGTTGCGGGAGACGGCCTCCGCGGAGGTTTTGTGGGACGGAACATTCATGAATCCGCTCGGGAAAGCCACTTATAAGATCACGACGAGCTTCGGCCTCTGGCGCGATTACAGCACCGGGGACTCGGAGCGGCACGGCGGCGTCGACATGGCCTGCCCCGCCGGGACGCCGGTCTACGCCTCCAACGCGGGCACCGTGCTCTACGCGGGCCTCTTAAAGCTCACCGGCAACACCGTGCTCATTGAGCACGGCCTCGGCGTCAAGACGTGGTACTACCACATGCGGGCGCTCTATGTCGAAACCGGAGAGACCGTGGCGCGCGGCGAGCAGATCGGCGAGGTCGGCACCACCGGCCTCTCCACCGGCAACCACCTGCACTTCGGCGTCTCGGTCGGCCGCGTCTATACGGACCCGTTCGGGCTCCTCGGCTCGGCCCCGGAATTTTCGTTTTAAGGAAAGCGGAGGAGGGCTCGGCGCCGGAGTTCTCGTTTCAAGGAAAGCGGAGGGCGGCACCCTCTCTCTTTGGGCCATCGGCAGATGACGGCCCCATATGTTCTCTTTTATTTGAGGGAGACCGGAAGGGGTGCCCCTGTTGCCCCTTGCCAGTGGTGTCTGCCGCCTGTAAAAGGCGCCCCGCGGCATCAGGACGCCGCTCCGCCGCATCAGGCCGCCCCTCCCTGAGCTTTCACTTTAAGAAGAGCTGGAAGGGTAGCGCCCGATGACCGGTCCCCGGACCGTCAGGCCGCCGGAAAATTTTGTTTTTTAATGAAGGAGGGCTGGGATGAAGCTCGGCAGCCTTGATTTACCAAAGACGGCGGCCCTCGCCCCGATGGCGGGCGCGGCCGACCGCGCGCTGCGGGAGCTCTGCCGCGAGATGGGCGCGTGCTGGGCGGTCTGCGAGATGGCCTCCTCAAAAGGATTGACCTACGGCAGCCAAAAATCCGCGGAGCTCCTCGAAATTTCAGAAAAAGAGCGCCCCGCCGCGGTTCAGATCTTCGGGGCCGACCCCGGCGTGATGGCAGAAGCCGCGCGGATGGCGATGGACTATCGGCCGGACGCGATCGACATCAACTTCGGCTGCCCCGCGCCCAAGGTCGCCGGCAACGGCGGCGGCTCGGCGCTGATGCGGGACCCGGCGCTCGCCGGGCGGATTGTGCGCGCGGTCGCGGACGCGGTGCCGGTTCCGGTCACGGTCAAATTCCGCGCGGGCTGGGACGAAGAACATAAAAACGCCGTGGAATTTGCGCGGATCTGCGAGGCAAACGGCGCGGCCGCCCTCACGGTGCACGGCCGCACGCGGGCGCAGATGTACGCGCCGCCGGTGGATCTCGCGATCGTCCGGCAGGTCGTGGAGGCCGTTTCGGTGCCGGTCGTCGGCAACGGGGACGTGGATTCGCCCGAGGCCGCGAAGCGCATGTACGACGAGACGGGCTGCGCGCTCGTGATGGTCGGGCGGGCCGCGCTGGGCGACCCGTGGATCTTTCGCCGGATCGAGGCCTACCTAAAGGACGGGACCCTGCTGCCCGGGCCGACCCCGGAGGAGCGCATGGCCATGCTGCTGCGGCACGCGCGGCTGCTTTGCGCCTACAAAGGCGAGTACGTCGGCATGCGCGAGACGCGGAAGTTCGCCGCGTGGTACATAAAGGGCCTCCCCGGCGCGGCCGCGTTTCGCCGCGAATGCGGCGAGCTCCGCGCGCCGGAGGACCTCGAGCGGCTCGCCGGACGCGTGCTCTCCGGAAATCCGTAAGCCGCCCTTTTTCATCGAAAAAAAGAACTGGTTCTACCATCCGTAAATGGAAGAAAACGGATAACCTGCATACCGAGAAAACGGATATTCGCGCGTTTTTTCGGCGGAAAACGGGGAATCCGCGCGCTTTCCATTTTGTGGAAATTCCTCGGAAAGCATACCCCAAAGTATGAAAAAACGGCTTTCCACCGAGAACAAATGTACAAATCC
>CAZAAR010000079.1:0-4787 GCA_964483415.1 uncultured Oscillospiraceae bacterium | reverse complement strand
CTTGACCTCCCCGGCCTGCGCGATCGCGCCGCCGTAGAGCAAAAACTTCTCGGTCAGCGTCGTCTTTCCGGCGTCCGGGTGGGAGATGATCGCGAACGTGCGGCGCCGGGAGATCTCTTCTTTCAGGGTGGGCATGGCTTCGCCTCCAAAAATCAATTACAAACTGAAATACTATACCACGCCGGGAGGCGTTTTACAAGTTTCACCCCAAACATTTTCCGGGAACCCCTTTCGGAGGATGGAATCGCGCCCGCCGGGAGAGATCCGGCGCGAGCAACGGCCCGGCGGGGATCCCGTTGCGCTCTTTCCGGATGTTTGGGCGGTTCCGGCGGAGGTTTTTAGGGCGGCGCGGTATTTTTTTACAAAACATCTTTACGCGGGAGGGGATCATCCCTTATGATAGAGAATAGGAAAAAGAGACCTTTTGGCCGGCGCGCGGCGGGGGTTTCGCAAGACGGCGCCGCGCGGCGAGACGCACGGCGGGAGGAGGGAACGGATGGCGGACGGCCTGCGATACAGATGTCTGGTATTTGACCACGACGACACCGTGATGGACAGCACGCGGGAGATCCACTATCCGGCGTTTCTCAAAGCTATGGAGGCCCTGCGCCCCGGCCTCTCCATGACGCTCGAGGACTACTACCGGATCAATTTTCACCCGGGCCTCTCGGCCTATTACCGCGACGTGCTGTGCCTGACGGAGCGGGAGCTGGATCTCGAATATAAAATCTGGCAGGACTATGTGCAGGCGCATATTCCGGAGGCCTACCCCGCGATGCGCCGCGTCATCGAGCGCCAGAAGGCGGAAGGCGGCTTCGTCTGCGTGGCCTCCTACTCGGTCGGCTGCAACATCCTGCGGGACTACCGGGAGAACGGCCTGCCGGAGCCGGACCTCGTCTACGGCTGGGAGCTGCCGGAGGAGCAGCGGAAGCCCTCGCCGTTTCCGCTCCATGACATCATGCGGCGGCTGGAGCTTTCGCCGGCGGAGCTGCTTGTCGTGGATGACCAGGGCTCCGGCGCGGAGATGGCCTGCCGCTGCGGCGTGGCGTTCGCCGCGGCCGGGTGGGCCTACGAGATCCCGGAGATCCGGGACTCCATGCGCGGGCGCGGCGACTATTATTTCGCCTCGGAGGAGGCGCTCGAACGGTTCCTTTTCGGCGAGAGCCGGGCATAGTTTCAAACGGTTTCACGGCGGGGACGCGCCCCGGCGATCCCCGGCCCCGCCGCCCATTCCGCCGCCGGCCCCGCCGCGCGGCTTCACAGGAGGTTATTATGGACTATTTTTCCCTGATTCTTTGCGTTGCAATCTCCGCGCTGGTTTCCATCGGGCTGCCGGCGGCGCTGTTAGTCTACTGGAGAAAAAGGACGCATGCGTCTCTGATCCCGGCCGTGATCGGCGCGGCGACGTTTGTCCTGTTCGCGCTGGTTTTGGAGCAGCTCCTGCACGGCGTGGTCCTGAAGCTGCCGGCGGTCACGGAGAACACGGCGCTCTACGTCCTGTACGCCGGTTTCGCGGCGGGCATTTTTGAGGAGACCGGCCGGTTGTTCGCCTTCCGTTTCCTGCTCAAAAGATACCGCGGGCGCGGGACGGCGGTCACATATGGGATCGGCCACGGCGGGATCGAGGCGGTCCTGCTCACCGGCGTCTCCATGATCTCGAATCTGGCGCTGATTATTGTTTTGATGACGAACGGGGAAACCGGACTTGCGGCGTTCATCGGGAGCGAGAACGCCCCGGCGATGATTTCCTCGCTCCAGTCGACCAACCCGGCCCTGTTTTTGGTCGGCGGGCTGGAGCGCGCGGTCGCCATCGCGCTGCATATCGCGCTCTCGGTCTTTGTCTTTCGCGCCGTCCGGGAGCGGCGGCCGGGCGACTGGCTGCTGGCGGTCCTGTTCCACGCGGGGGTGGACTGCTTTGCCGTCCTGTACTCCGTCGGCGTGATCGGCAGCGTTCTGATCATCGAGCTGGGCGTCCTTGCGATGACCGCGGGCATCGCGCTGCTCGCGCGCCGGGCCTACCGGAAGATGGCGGAGGAACCTTCCCCAGCGGAGGACGGGCGGGTTTCCGGCCCGGAGGAGGACTCTTTCCCTGTGGAGGAGGAGCGGGACGACAGATGGGAGGACGGCTCTTTTCCGAAAGAGGAAGACCGGCCTTATGAAACGGAGGAGGGGCCCTTCTCCGTGGAAGAGGAACCGGGGGATCCCGAAGAAAACGCGTGAGCATCAGGGATTAAGAGGAAAAAGGGTTGTACTCCCGCGCACGGCCGGGTGCGCCGGCCCACAGGCGATTCCGCCGCGGCCCGCAGGCCGCGTTATCCGCGCGCCACATCGGATTTTCCATATAAAAACGGGGCCTCCCTGCGGAAGCCCCGTTTTTTGTCGGCAATTTTCTGCCGTGTCTTATTCTTACCCGGCAGCGGCGGCCGAAACGACACGGGGGACGGGCGGGTGCGTTTTTTGAAAAAAATTCGGCGTGCCCGCGCTTTCCCCGCGGGGCGTACGTTTTTCCGGCCGACCGCGGCGGCCGCGGCCTCTTATATCCCTCTCCGGCTCATTTTCTGCGCAGGACGATCGCCAGAAAATTCATATACTTTCCGCCGCCGGCCTCCATGGTCTTCCGGTCGCCGACCGCGTATTCGTTGTCGGTGGCGAGCCAATCGCTCCAGCACTCCTCGTAGCCCTCCATCTCATAGATCGAGAGAATCTCGGCGTCCTCGGTCTGCCCGATGATGCCCCGCCAGTAGTCCGCGTCGTGGATGTAGTCGAGCTGCTCGGGCGTCCAGGAGAGCAGCAGTTCGGGCGGCAGGTTGTCGTGGCAGTCCTTTTTCATGCCGGGGATGGAGATATAGATCAGCCCGCCGTGTTTCACGAGGGGCAGCAGGCGCGCGCCGAGGTAATCGGGGTCGCGCCCGAAGAAGTTGTAGGCGTCGATGCTGACCACCGCGTCGAAAAATTCCTCCGCGTAGGGCAGATCGGTTGCGTCGGCGTGGATCGGGATGATCTCCGCCGGGGAGAGGCCCATGCGGTCGAAAAACCGCTTGTTTTCGGTCGCGCCGATCCAGAGATCGGTGGCGAAGACCCGGAAGCCGTATTCCTTTACAAGGAACACCGAGGTCAGCCCCCGCCCGCAGCCGAGGTCCATGACCGTCGCGCCCGCCGGGATGCCGTGGCCCTGTAGGAGCTCCTCCCCGAGCTTGAGGGGATTCGGCCCCATGATGAGGTCTTTGATAAAAGAGAATTCGTATTTTTCGGCTCTGTTGTATTTCATAATAAAAAGTCCTTTCGGCAATCGTTTGCGGCCCGGAAAAAACGGAACGCGGCCGATACAAAAAAAGGGACGGCGCATGACGCGACGTCCCCGCAGAGCTCTTTGATCCGTGCCCCGCCGACGCCGTTTCCGTATGGGAACGCCCATGCACAGCAAAGCAAAGCGGCTTCTTTTCCGCTTTTCCGGACCCGTATGCTTTGCGATGCGTTCCTTACAGAACCGACTCCAAACAGACACTTCCTATTAGATGATACCTCTATTTTATCAAAGCGAGGGTCCAATGTCAACGCGGCCCCGGCGAAACGGTCCCTTTTTTCCGCGCCTCCCGCCGCCTCTCAGCCGCCCCGCGCCTCCCGCCGTGTCCGCTGCCCCACGCAATGCCCGATCACTCTGCCATCCCCCGGCGCTCCCACAACCCCACTACCCCCCGGCGCGCCGCCCTCTTTGTCACCCTCTCCACCCCCCGCCATGGGGGGTTCCGAAGCCACGCGTGGAGTATTTTTCCGCTCTTTTGAGAAAAATAAAGGCGAGGCGCAGGATTTTGCCCGTCTGCGCGCACTTTTCTACTGAAACTAAACGTAGGAGGATATCCGATGAAAAAGAGTTTTGCCGTGCTGTTCGCGGTTTTGACGATCGTCATGTTCGGTTCCTGCGTCAAAGAGGACGCGGAGAACGTCGCGTTCACCGCCACCGTCACCGCCGCGGAGGGGGACTATCTGGAAGTCGAGCCGGCCGAGGACGCCGCCGAGCGCCGCTCCGCCGACCGCATCAGCATCTCTCAGCCGGAGGGCACCCTCTATTTCGACGCCGGCGGGGAGGAGATCGGCCGCCCGGAATTCGCGGAGGGCCAGCGGCTCCGCATCGTCTATGACGGCACGATCGCCGAGAGCTACCCGGCGCAGATCCGCGCCATCGAGATCCATCTGACGGAAGCGGAGGGCTGAGCGAAGCCCGCCCGCGGGAGATCGGAGCCCGGTCTTTTTGCCACGGGCTTTTCTGAAAATCCCGCCTCCCTTCGGCAGGGCCGGGGGGATTTTTTGATGGCTCCGGCGGGAAAAACGGCAAAAACCGCCGCCCGACAGAAAACACGCCGGCGGGGGAAGATTCCCGCCCTCCCCGGGCCCTCCGCGGGGAGATTTTTTTATGGTTTACGCAGGAAAGACGGTGGAAATCGCCACATAATTTCATAGAACGATCATAAAGAAAAGGGGACGTCCAAAACGCCGGGTATGGAACGAAAACGCCCCCTCCGGGGCGTTCCCGCCGGGGCGTCCGCGGCCACGGCCGCAAAAACGGACGAAGACCGGCGCGCGGGTTTGGGTTGGTATCACGGGAAAATTGTGATATAATTAAGTTTAAAGGTTTTCCGACGCCCCGCCCGACGCGGACGCCGGGGAGCCGGCAAAGCGGAATGCCCATGAAAACGGCGGGGGATCCCATCGGACGCCCGGAATCCGCCGTTTCTGGAGGAGGTAAGGAAAGAGATTTGGAACGCACACAGGAACGTCCCGCAGAGGCC
>CAZAAR010000078.1:0-4880 GCA_964483415.1 uncultured Oscillospiraceae bacterium | reverse complement strand
TGATTTTGCCGCCGATGGTCTTGGGGAGCTCTTTGACATACTCGACGACGCGCGGATATTTATAGGGCGCGGTGACTTTTTTAACGTGATCCTGAAGCTCCTTCGTCAGCTCCGGCGTGCCCGTATAGCCCCCGGCGAGCACAACGGTCGCCTTGACGACCTGACCGCGGATCGGGTCCGGGGCGGCGGTGACGGCGCACTCCACGACCGCCGGGTGCTCGAGCAGCGCGCTCTCCACCTCAAACGGCCCGATGCGGTAGCCCGAGCATTTGATGACGTCGTCGCTGCGGCCGATGAACCAGTAGTAGCCGCTGCTGTCGCGCCAGGCCACGTCCCCGGTGTCGTAGTTGCCGCCCGCGAACGCCGTGGCGGTGCGCTCCGGGTCGTGATAATAGCCGGTGAACAGGCCCGCCGGGGATTCCCTGTCCACGCCCGCGATCACGATATGCCCCTCGTCGCCGTCCTCGCAGAGGTTGCCGTTTGCGTCCATCAGCTGGATGCGGTAGAGCGGGGCGGGCTTGCCGGTGGAGCCGGGGATCGGCTCGAACCACTCGAAGTTCGCGATCATCACGGAGGATTCGCTCTGGCCGAAGCCCTCATACATCTTATGGCCGGTCAGTTTCTCCCATTTGCGGAAAACCTCGGGGTTGAGCGGCTCGCCGGCGATGCAGTACTGCTCGGTGGCGGAGAGGTCGTAGGAGGCCACGTCCTCCTGAAGCATGAAGCGGAACATGGTCGGCGGCGCGCAGAACGTCGTGATCCTGTATTTGGAGAGGACCTCCAGGAGCTTTTTGGGCACGAACTTGTCCCAGTCGTAGGCGAAGACGGTCGCGCCGCAGATCCACTGCCCGTAGATCTTGCCCCAGCCGAATTTCGCCCAGCCGGAGTCGCTGACGCTCATGTGGAGCTTATTTTCCTGCACGCGCTGCCAGTATTTTGCCGTGACGATGTGCCCCAGCGGGTAGGAGAAATTCTGCCGCACCATTTTCGGCATGCCCGTGGTGCCGCTCGTGAAATAGATGAGCATGGTGTCGTCCCAGCGGGTCGCCTGATCGCCGCGGGGGCGCTCGAACGTGTCGGGATATTCGGCGAGCGCCCGGTCGAAGGAGAGCCAGCCCTCCCGGTCGCCGTTCACGAGCACGCGGTGCTCAATCGACGGCGCCTCCGCGAAGGCCGCCTCCGCCTGCCCGACCGCGGAGGCGTTGTCGACGCAGACGAGCGCTTTGATCTTCGCGGCTCCGGCGCGGTAGACGATGTCCTTCTTTGTGAGCTGCATCGAGCCGGGCACGAGGATGGCGCCGAGCTTGTGCAGCGCGACGGCGCAGATCCAGTATTCCCACCGCTGCCGCAGGACCAGCAGCACGACGTCGCCCTTGCGGACGCCGAGGCCGCGGAGAAAATTCGCGCACCGGTTCGACATCCGGCTGATCTCGGAAAAGGTCATGGATTTTTCGCCGCCGTGGTCGTCGATCCAGAGGAGCGCCCGCTTTTCGGGCTCCTCTTTTGCCCAGGCGTCCACGACGTCGAAGCCGAAGTTGAAATTCTCCGGGACGTTGACCCGGTAATTTTCTTTAAAATCCTCGTAGGAGTCAAACTCGGTACGCGGAAGAAACTGATCCAGAAGCATTTCGATTCCTCTTCCCAAAATTGCGTATTCCGGCGTTCCCGGTTTGGCAAAGGTCGCCGCGCCTTCCGGTTTTTGCGGCGGGACCCGTGCCGGCGGACGCGAAAAACAGATGGAAGCCCCAAAAAGGATCGCCCCTTGAGGTTTATTCGGCGATCACGGTCAGGAAGCGGGCTTTTTTATCCCCCACGCAGCGCTGGCCGTGCAGATGTGTCGGATTGAAGTAGATCGAGTCGCCGGGGGAAAGGATGAATTCCCTGTCGTCGAAGACGATCGCGACCTGCCCCTCCAATACCATATTGAATTCCTGTCCGCTGTGGCATACGAGGGCCGCCGGTTCGTCCGAGGGGTTGAGCGTGACCAGCAGCGGCTGCATCACCTTCTTGCTGTAACGGTAGGCGAGGTCCTCGTAAAAATAGCCGGGATACCGGCTCACGGGTTTGCCGTCGCCGCGTTTCACGATATGATAGGTGTTCAGTTTGGCGCTGGTGCCGGTGACGATTTCGTTAAAATCGACGCCGCACTTGTTGGCGATCTGGAAGATCACGCTGATCGGAATATCCGCCCCATCTTTTTCATAGCCGGTGTATTGTTCCGCGTCGATGCCGAAGGCCCCGGCAAATTCGTTTACAGAGTAGCCGCAGGCTTCGCGAAGTTCCCTGATTCTGCCGGGAATGCCGTTTTCTACGTTCATGGGTACAGCCCCTTTCGTCTCCGATCCGATCCGGTTTTAAGAATTTAAATTTTATTTTAACATAACCGACCAAAGATTACAACAGTTTTGTGGAAAAAACAGAAAACCGCTTCATCATGCGAAAAAAGATAAAAATCGCGGCCCTTGGCGGCATGGTTCGGGCGCGATCCGGGTTTTGTTGCGGGAGGCCTATTCTGAATGGGGTTTCCCAGCGTTTTCCGGTTGTATGGCCCCGCGGGGGGCTTTATACTAAAATTACCTGAGAGTGATTTGATATGAGGTGAAACAGCAGATGTATTGTTCCTGTTTTTTTGCGGAAGTTCCAAGCGAAAGTCCCTATCTGATCCGGTATTTTGTGTTTGAGGAAAACGGCCGATACGGAATCGAATGCGCGCAGGAGGGTCCCGCCGGCGGCCGTTCGATCCAAAGCGCCCGCTGCCCGGCTGTTGCGGAGAGCCTGGGGGAAGCGGAGCGGCTGGCCTGCCGGCTTGCGGAGGGCGCGGTTCGTCCGATTCACGCCGCCGACGTGATCGAGGACCTGAGAAGCTGACTTTGTGCACAAAACGCTCCTTCTTACATAAAATGTTACCAAGCGGCTTCATGCAGCTAACATTTCGATAGGAGGATAGTTATGGCAGAACAAAAGGCAAACAGCACGATGTCAGCGGCAAGCTCTGCCTGTTTTAAGGAGGCCGTCTGCATCGATGCCGGGAGGGTATATGATAGTTGCTCCGATAGACGGCTTCCATCATTGACCCCGGCGGGAGGGCCGGCGGGGCCTCTTTCGGCCTCAAACACGCCTAAAAAGAAGAAAACTTCAGCTCAACGACGACGGAAAAGGGCATCCTGCCGCCCTTTTCCGCTTTGTAATATATGATGCGCTCAACCGCCGCTTTTAAAAGCTCGTTGCGGGCGGCGGGGCTGCCCGCCTCATATAGCTCAAGCACGTTGGAGAGCCTTTCGCGGACGGCGGGGCGGTCGGAGCCACGCGGCTTTTCGAGGATCTTTTGTTTCTCGCGAATCAGCCGCCGCAGTTCCGCGGCTCTCGTATTCAAGGCATCGCGGCGCCGCAGAAAAGTATCGATGTCGTAGACGCCGCGCTCCAGAAGATCGTGCAGCCGCTCGGTCTGCCGGTCGGTCCTGCGCAGCTCCTCCCCGGCGGCGGAAATCTCGCGCTCCGGGACGGAGAGATCGGGCGGGGCGTCCTGCCCGATTTCGATGTCCAGCTCCCGCAGCTTTTCGCGCAGGAGGCTGAGCACGGCGCGCTCAACGTCCTCGGCGCGCGTGGTGGGGACGCAGCCTTTTCGCGGGCACATCAGGAAATCTTCTTTGACGCGCTTGCCGCTCGGGTGCCGCGCCATCTTCCGGCCGCAGTTCCCGCAGAAGACCAGCGAGGCCAGCGGATTCTTGATCTCGCCGGTGAAATATTTGACGTGCCAGTTCTTTTGCATGATCTCCTGCGCCCGCTCAAACTGCTCCCGCGCGACGAGGGCGGGATGGGCGTGCTCGCGCACGATCCATTCCTCCTCCGGGTTCGCCTCGGCGAGGTGTTTGTCGCTGCCGCAGACGCCCTTGCGGATATAATGCTTTTTATTCCAGACGACGTTGCCGAGGTAAACCGGGTTGCGCAGAATATAGCGCACGGAGGCGCGGCTGAATTCCGCGCCCGCGCGCCGCGGCTTCGCGCCCAGGGCGTTGAGCTCGCGGGCGATCAGCTCGGTGCCGACGCCGTGATCGGTGTAGAGGTCGAAGATCATTTTGACGAACGCCGACTCGACCGGGTCCGGCCGCAGGGTGGGGAGGCGGTCGACCCTCACTTTGGTATAGCCGAACGGCGCCTCGGAGATCGTGCCGCCGTCCGATACGGTCTTCTCAAGCGAGCGGCGGAACCGCTTTTTGTAGATCCGCAGCTCCATCCGCGCCATGAAGGATTTGAAATCGGAGGCCTCGTCGTCCGCTTCGTCGGCGAGGTCATAGACCTTATCCATCGTGACAATCAGCGTATGTGAATATTTGAACGTATCGAGGATGACGCCCTGCTCCGCCATGCTCGAGCGGCCGAGCCGGTCGATGTCCACGCAGAGCACGGCGTCATATTCGCCGGTGCTCACGGCGTCGAGCAGCTCGAGCATCTGCGGTCGGGTGTAGAGGGAGCCGCCGGAGACAATTTCTTTATAGGTTTTGATAATGTGGTAACCGCGGCGCGCGGCGAGGTCCTCGAGCTGTTCCCGGTGGCGGCGGAGCGTGCCTTCGACGCTCTCCTCCGCCGGGTCGGCGCGGCTTTTGCGCAGGTACATCAGGCAGTCCATATGGGTCCCTCCCCGGCGGATTTTTGCGGTCTTTTAATTATAAGTGCGGCCGGCCTCCGATATGACGCCCATGCCGCCGCGCGCCTATTTGTTCTATGCCATGCCGCCGCGCCGCTGTTCGCCGTATCACCGTTCCGTCTGTCCTTCCACACCGCCGCGCCGCCGCCCGCCGTATCATCGTTCCGTCTGTCCTTCCATACCGCCGCGCCGCCGTTCGCCGTATCACCGTTCCGCATGTCCTTCCGCGCCGCCC
>CAZAAR010000077.1:0-5184 GCA_964483415.1 uncultured Oscillospiraceae bacterium | reverse complement strand
CGACCTAAACGGCTTCAACTACCAGACCTATCTCTACAACGACAAAGGCGTGCCGGCCGATTTCGGCGAGAGCTTGGGCGGCTTTAAGGACGTTTGGGTCTTCGACTGCCTCCTGGACCTCTACGCCAACCGGGTCAATTTGGAAGTCAACGCCGAGGTGGCGGTCGACCTGTTTTTGCAAAACCGGGTCAAAGCCAAGCTGTACACCAACAAGGAGGACAACGCCGACGGCAAGAACGGGGAGTTCTTGTGCTCGGTGGCGCCGACCGTCATCGAAAACGCCGTGGCTCATGGCATCGACCTCACCATCGACGGGGGCTGGTTCAGGGAGGCCGGCATGTATATCAACGGCGCGATGACGCTGCCCTCTCTCGAAGACGACTTCGAGGTCAGGGCGGCCGAGCCGCTTCCCTTCACCGATATGATCGTGCCGGCGGACATCAATAAGACCGTCAAGAACAATAATCCGGAGCAAATGTACGCCAATGTCGAACTGGACCGGCCGATTCATATCGACTTCCAGGGCTTTACGATGGAGGTCCGCGCGCTTGATCTGGAGCACAGGGCGGACCATATGAACGTGGGCCCCGCCCTCATCCCCAACGGCAAGCCGGTCCGGCTCACGCTGCACGGCGCCACGCTGCTGGCCGAAAATATCCCCCTCTCGTCGGACACCACCGACACCGTGATTATCGAGTGCCCGGTTCACTGGCTGACCGGCTCCCTGAAGACGGGAGGCCTTCCGTACGTGGTTTACGAGCAGTCGCGTTCGGTGCTCAACGCCAATTTTGACGGCTGCATCGAAGTTTCCGGCGTACTGGTTCCCAAGGCCGTGCCACCCGGAGGTGACGGGCTTGTGGAATTTGACACAGAGCAGTTAGGCCTTTCTTTCCTGAGCCAGCTCGATGTGGTGCCAGTCAACACTTCGGCGCGCTTTGGATATGACAGCGTTAAAGGCCGTTACTATTTTGTTGTCGGCATTGCCACCGCGCCAACTGTACAGGTTCCCTTCGGAGTCGGCAGAATGAACGATTTCGCCGGGCTTGTTTCCTACAACATGATCGCCGAAAGGGATAATCTGCGCAGGCTTACAATCCCGAGCTATGAGGGGATGGACGAGTTTATCAAACGGCAGCAGGTGGATCGGGAGGGCGGGACCTCCTTCGTCGCCGGCGTCAGCACGACGCTTGTCGTCATGGAGCTTTGCGAAATCCGCGATCTGTATTTTGGCTTTGAGAGCGGGCCGATTGTGGATGCCGGGGGAGAATTGTGGCTTCCCCTTAAAGTAGAAGCCATGGTCCAAGGCGATTCCGACATCTACACAAAGGTCGGCACGGCCGCCCTTCTCTACAGTCATCCCGAACGGTACTTTTCATTTAGCACAATAATCGATTTGAACGTTGCCGTAGCGCAGGTGGGTGGTACCTTGGGATTCGAATACAGCCCCCGCGTGTTTGGCGTATACCTCGGCTATCCGGAGATGCTGGGCGGGAGAATCGGCGTTATGCGCGTGGGGATGGGCGTCGGCTATCTTGCCGAGGACAATGCCCAGCGAATGATCCGGATGCGGGCGGAATACGGTTACGATGCGAAAGTCGATGTTTCGATTGTCTACCTGCGCGCCTATCTGTACGCGGGCGCCGACGGGGCCTATTACTTTGGCGGCGATGCTGCCGACAGAATCATCCTTGAGCTTTACCTCAAGGGCGGGGTAGAGGGCGGCATCCGGGCGATGGGAAAACGCTACAATATTATCAGTTTTTATCTTGACGCCAACGGTAAAATGACGGCGGCGTCCCCCTATAAATCCTGGTTCGTCGAGGCGTCCTGCAAGGTGTCCTACAGCCTCGATTTGTGGTTGACTTCGATCGACGGCTCGGTCAACGCGAAGTTTGACACAACGCTGGGCTGGTGATCGGGAATGATTTTACCGGGTCGCCGGCAAGGAAACAACAGAGATATCCAACCGGCGGAGCCCCGGAAACGGGGACACCCGGCTGTTTATCGCCATCGAGTCCGGCGGCGCCTCTGTGCGGCGCGGCGCTCATCGCCATTGCGCGCCGCACAGAGAGCGAACAATTACGGAGGGAACGAACATGAGAAGAACACGATGGCTGTTTTTGGCTCTGGCTATGCTGCTGCTCTGCGCCTGCGGCGCGCCCGCTGACAATCAAGGCGGCGCGCCTTCGGAAACGGGAAACGCCCTGCCCGGCGGCAGCGCGGCGGCAGGCGTCATCGAACCGTCGTCGCTGATTTCCAAGGAGGAGGCCGAGCGCATCCTTGGGGTGAGCCTCGACGCGGTTCAAACCAGCGAACAGGAAACGGTGGGCCTCAAGCAATGTCTCTACGATTCGGAGGATCACTTTTTCCAGATTGGCCTCACACAGCAGGCCATGATGCCGGCGGAGCAGAGGCAGACGCCGGAGAGCCTGTATCGGGCGATTGTGGAGAATTTTGAGGACGCGATAAAGGTGGAAGGCGTCGGCGATGAGGCGTATTTCGCCACGCCGGGCCTCCACATCCTGCAAGACGGCTATTATATCCTCATCGCCATCGGCAATTGGGACGATGAGGGCAACCGGGAAAAGCTTACGGAGGCGGGCAGTCTTGCGGTTGAGAACCTGAAAGCGGAAATATCGGCGTTATTCTGAATGAAACCTGCAAAGGAGCGGTGATGAATGGAACGCAACCCCCGTGGGGATATCAAGGCGGATAAGCTGGCCGCCGCGGTGCGGCGGGTCGGCGTTGCGGGCGGTCTTTTCCGGCTTGTCAAAACGCTTGGTTTAGCCGTACTTCTGCTTGGGCTTGCGGTATTTCTTCTGTACATAGGGTTTCCGTGGTATATAGGGGCGGGCCTGGCCGTGATTGCGGCGGGCATTGTTGCTTTCGATGTGATCGTCCTGAAAAGAACCGCGGCCGTGGAGTTGAACGCTCCTGACGAACCGGTCGGTCAGAATATAGAGCTGGATGCGGGAGAGGTTTTGCTGGATACCATCCCCGCCGTGATGCAATATGGAAAAACCCGCGGCGTTGCGGTCCTGGAGACGGGAAAGGTGCTGACCCCGGAGAATGCCCTGCTCATTACCAACAGAGCAATATGGGCGATGACCGTGCCTTTGCCCGGAGTGGATAAAGTTGTTGCGGGGGCGGATATCGGCAAGTGGCAGTGGATGTCGGCCTATCCAGATATCATCCATGCGCTGCGGGAAATGATTTCCACCTTACCCCTGCATGAAGTTTTGAAACAAGGACGGGCCAAACGGCTCATGGGCTGGGATGAACTGAAAGACGCAAAAACCCTGCCCTTTACCCAGGCCATTTCCCTGACCGGAACAGACGGGAAAAGGTTCGGCTATTCCATCCGCCTAAAAGAGGATTATCAAAGGGCCAAAGACATCTTTAAGATCCCCTGAGGACAATGGGCTGCAAAGCGGGAAATAAGAACGCCGGGCGCAGCCGTCATTTATGGCCGCCGCGCCCGGCTGTTTTTTGCCTTTTCGCAGAAAAAGCAAAGCCACTTTTTAGAGAAGGTATCCTTCTCAAACTTGAAATTTTCTCAAATTGGAAGTATAATAAGAAAAAAGGCGCAAGAGGGATTGCCATGGATTACATCAGCGTAAAAGAAGCCGCCGAGAAATGGGGCGTCACAGGCCGGATGGTCAACTATCACTGTGCGGCCGGACGGATTGAAGGCGCGCAGAAGATCGGAAATATGTGGGTTGTCCCCAAGGATGCGGCAAAACCTGCGGATGGACGGCGCAAACCAACCATTGTGCAAAGGGGGTGAAAGCGTGACGGAAAACAGAACAAATCAACACATATCAACGGGATTAAATGACCGTCGATTATCCGTCATCGTCTTTTCTCTGTTTTTTGCCTGGCTGCTGGCATTCCCCTTTGAGGGGCAGATTCTCTATGCTCTTGCGGATGGCTATAAAATTGACCCTGCCGTTATGGTTTTCTGCGGCGTCGCGGCGATGTTTGCCGGGCTGCTTTTGTGCGGCCTGTTTATCAAAACAAAGAGAGCGGCAAAGCGGCTGTTTTTGTATTCGTATCTCTTTTTCATCGCTGTATCCGTGATTTTCTTCTTCCCTCCGTCCGTATTCTGGACGGGCGGAATCATCGCGGGCTCTTTTCTGGCCGGAGGCTGCGTGGCCGCCTGGGCGTTTTACCTGAGAAGCGGGACGCCAAAAAACGAGCGGATCAAAACGGTCGCGGATCTGCTGATCCTATCCAATGTCCTGATGATACTCTGCAATATGGCGGCCGTCCATCTGTCGCCGCGCGTGGGGCTGGCGCTGTCCATGCTCATGCTGCTGTGCGCCTTCGTGTTCGCGCTGAAACTGCCGGAGGATCATGACGCCGCTTCCCCCGCATCCCCGGAGCGGAAAGAAAACCCCGCAAGCATCACAAATCTTCTTGTTTTTCTGTGCCTCTTCATCGCAATTATCACCATCAATTCGGGGCTGATGTATCAGGTGGTGAACCCCGCCTTTGCCCATCTTGAATGGCTGACAAGCTGGTATTGGGCCATCCCGTATATTGTCGCCCTGTTCATTATGAGGAACCTGCCCCGCAAAACCAACCGCTCCTATATCCTCTATGTGGCCATCGCCATGATCGGCTTTTCCTTTATTGCCTTTGTAAGCCTTGACCGCTCCGCGGCGGGTTATTTTATCGTCAATACGCTGATGATGGGCGCCTGCGGGGTATACGACCTGTTTTGGTGGAGCATTCTGGGCGAGATGCTGGAGCTGCATAAAAACCCCGCGAGAATTCTTGGCGTGGGGCTGTCCGCCAACGTATTGGGCGTATTGCTCGGCGGGCTCATTGGCAAGGCCATCGCCTCCACAGAGACGCTGACATTTAATTCGACGCTGCTGGCGCTGGCCGTGGTCTGCGTGACGCTGGTTCTCCTGCCGCCGCTGCACAGGCGCCTTTCCCTCCTTCTCAAAAACCATGCCTATCTTTCAGCGTTTTCCGAACTGCCCGCGCGGGAACAGACAGGACAAATTGAGCGGGCCGCAAGGTTTGGAAACCTGTCGGAACGGGAAAGCCAGGTCGCCTTCCTGCTGGTCCAGGCAAAGGCCTACAAAACCATCGCCGGCGAGCTGACGATCAGCGAAAACACGGTCAAGTATTATGTGAAAAGCATCTATTCCAAATTTGGTATTCAAAGCCGCG
>CAZAAR010000076.1:0-5999 GCA_964483415.1 uncultured Oscillospiraceae bacterium | reverse complement strand
GCCGGTGCCGGTGGTGCGGAGTTCAGGATCTGCGGCAAGCCTTCCGAGCAATACGACTCTGTTCATAACGACGCCTCCTCAGTCTTTTGCAACAATCAGCGAGCGGACAATGCCGTCGGTGATGTTATAGTTGCGGTCGAGCTCAGCCGGGAACGAAGGGACGCTCGTGAAGTGGATCATCACGTAATATCCTTCGGTCTCGTAATCGATGGTGTAGGCGAGCTTGCGTTTACCCCATTCCTCAACGCTGTCGACGGTAGCGTTGTCAGCGATCAGATTGGTGAACTTTTCCACAAGACCCGGGATAGCCTCCTCATCTTTGCAGCTGAAAACAATAATGGTTTCATAGCTTTGCGAGAGTTTTGCCATTTGATTTGCACCTCCTTTTGGACTTTGGCCCCGGTGAACCGGAGCAAGGATGCGTTTCCGCTCATCTATAAACGGATAACGTTGCAATTATAACAAATGCGCCAATCCTTGTCAATCATTTTCCGGCGTCTTTTGCCGGAACCATGCCGTTTTCCCGGCGGGAAAAACTTTGGGGCGGATTTCGCGCCCCGTTTTTTATAAAAAGCGCGCTCAGGCCACGCCGTAGGCGGACGCGAACGCCATAAACTGATTCAGGTCGAAAAGCGGCGACGAAACCAGCAGATAAAAGGGCAGGTAGGAGGCGATCGCAATGAGGATCACGGACAGGATCGCCGCAGCCAGCGAGGTGCCGCCCTTGCGCAGCAGGCCGGCCTCATAGAAGCCGCCGTCCCGGTAGATCTCCCGCAGGGAGTGGATCCCGGTGGTGCAGAAACGGTAATAATAGCGGTCGACGAAGAACAGCAGGCAGGCCTTGACGCCCCAGATGAGTACGCCGCCCACCAGCGAGAGCGTGGAGAGAAGCCCCGCGTCCGGCGCGGCGAAGATGGCCCCGGACAGGACGTCCGCGTCGATCAGCGCCTGCTGGAAACTGACGAAGGAGACGGTGAACGACGGGATATCCAAAAGCAAGGTCAGCAGAAAGACCGCGGCGCCGAGCCCGTACATCTTCCGATAAAAGAGATACGGATAGCCGAAAAGGAAGGCGGCGACATTGAAGCTGTTGTGCCTGCCCTCCGAAAAAAGCTTGAACCGCGGCAGGAAATACCGCTGGTTTTTTCCGACGAAGGCGGCGTATTCCTTCGCGCGAAAGTCGCCGATCGGCTCCTCTTCGCCAAAGGAGCGGGCCTCGGCCGACAGGGGAATCCCGCCGGGCCTCCCGGCCTCGCCCGCGTAGGCCCCGCCGAAAAACGACGGCCGCCCGGCGGGATCCGCGCCGCCGAACGTGGTGCCGCAGCTCGGGCAAAAGCGCGCGTCCGCGGCGACGGGCGCGCCGCAGTTCGGGCAGCGCACGTCGTTTTGATCGGGGAGGGCGATCTGCGAAGGCAGCTCCGATTTCCACTCATAGACGCCGTGGCGGCTCTGATGCGCGCAGGCGCCGTGCTCTTTCCAGCAGGCGCGGTGATGCGGCGTTCCGCAGTCCGGGCAGACGACCACGTCTTCGCCGGGCTGGAATTCTTTTTTGCAGTAAGGGCATTTTGTGCCGAGATAGCGGTCCATAGAAATTCCTTTCATAAAGGCGGCGTTTTCATTCACACCCAATTATATCTGCGCGGAAATTAAAAGGCAAACTTTTTTTGAAATGTTAAGAATATCTTTGACTATTTTTCACAAATCATCTATAATTACTTTTATGCTGCGCGCTTTTATGCGCGCAAGTCTTTCTCCGGAGGGGTAACTTTTATGCTGGAACTGGAAGAACTTCGTCTGCGACTGCTTTCTCTGAAACCGCAGATCGGCGATCTGGCCGACGCCCTCGGCGTCGAGCGGATCAGGGGGGAACTGAGCAAGATCGAAGAGCAGTCCGCGGAGAACGGCTTTTGGGACGACGTGGAGCGTTCCCAACAGGTGCTCAAGCGCCAGAGCCGCATGAAGGCCACCCTCGAGGACTATCAGCGGCTCGAAAACGCCTACGACGACGCCACCACGCTCGTCGAGGTCGCGATGGAGGGCGACGATCCGGAGCTCTGTCAGGAGGCGCTCGCCGAGACGGACAAACTGGAATCCGGCATGGAGGCGCTGCGCCTCTCGACGCTGCTCACCGGCGAATACGACGCCAACAACGCCATCCTGACCTTCCACGCGGGCGCGGGCGGCACCGAGGCGCAGGACTGGTGCCAGATGCTCTACCGCATGTACACCCGCTGGGCCGAGCGCCACGATTTTAAATACACCCTGGTCGACTGGCTCGACGGCGAGGAGGCCGGCCTCAAAAGCGCCACCGTCATGGTCGAGGGCGAGAACGCCTACGGCTTTCTGAAGTCGGAAAACGGCGTGCACCGCCTCGTACGGATCTCGCCGTTCGACGCGTCGGGCCGGCGGCATACCTCGTTCGCCTCGCTCGAGGTCATGCCGGAGATCTCCGACGACAACGACATCGAGATCAACGAGGAGGACATCAAGATGGAGGTCTACCGCGCCTCCGGGGCGGGCGGCCAGAAGGTCAACAAGACCTCCTCCGCGGTGCGCCTGATCCATATCCCGACCGGGATCGTCGTCTGCAGCCAGATCGAGCGCAGCCAGTACCAGAACCGCGCGGTCTGCATGCAGATGCTCAAATCGAAGCTCGTTGAGATCAAAGAGCGCGAGCATCTGGAAAAGATCGAGGACATCAAGGGCGTCCAGCAGCAGATCGCTTGGGGCAGCCAGATCCGTTCCTATGTGTTTATGCCGTACACGCTCGCCAAAGACCACCGCACCGGCTACGAAATAGGCAATATCGCCGACGTGATGGACGGCGCGCTCGACGGCTTCATCAACGCGTACCTGAAGCAGATGTCCCGCGGCAAATTCGAGGGCACCGACGACGGGGATCTGGAATAAAAAAACCGAAAACCGCGCCTGAGCCATCCGGGGGCCGGTTTCATAAAAACAAAAAGACGGGCGGTGGAGTGCTCCACCGCCCGTCTTTTTTCTTTGAACTTCCGGTGCTCCTTTGCACGCAAGCGACTGGGGGAGGTCAATGTCTACGCGCCTTGCTTGGGGTGGTCTCCGGCGCGGGCAGCAGGATTTTCTGATAGGCGTCGCGCAGCGGGTCGGTCTCATCCGTGCCCTCGAGCGTGATTACGCCGCAGAACTGAAAGCCGGACTCCTCCATCGTCTTTTTCATCGCGGCGTTCCGGCGGTGCGTGTCGGCGCGGATGTTCCCGATCCCGCGCTGTTCGCAGAGCTTCTCCGCCATCGTGAGAAAATTCCCGCCGAAGCCAAAGCCGTGCCACTCCGGGTCGACCCCGACCCGATGGATCACCGCGTAGGGCGCGTCGTTGAGCCACGCTCCGTCGATCTCCGCGTAATCCGGCTCCGGGTCGAAGCCGATGCTCGCGAAGCCGATGACCAGATCCTCGTGCGAGAGGACGAACAGCGTCCCGGCGTCGAGGTCCTCGAAAAACGCGTCCTCGGAGGGGTAGCCGCCGGTCCACTGGGGGATGCCGTTTTTCTCAAAATAGTCGGTTTTGATCTTGGCGACGATCGGCATAATCGCGTCGATATCCGCTTCTTTGGCGGGACGGATCACCATGGAAAAAGCCCCCTTCGGTTATTTGAGCTGCCGGATGTCGCAGCCGTAGAAAAACAACTTGGCGTATTCTCCGAGCAGCCTGCTGGCGGTGCGCTCGCCGTAGAGCCGCATCAGGTCGTTTTCATCGCAGTTCGTGTTGATGATGGTCGGTCGGCGCTCCACGAGCCGCGCGTTGACGAGGTTTCCGACGGCGGCGACGGTGAAGGATGTGGCGAATTCCGCGCCGAGGTCGTCGACGATCAGCAGGTCGCAGCCGAGCAGATTCTCAAGATAGGGCTCGCCCGAGCCGTCCCGGGAGAAACGCTCCTTCTCGAGCCGGGAGAACATCGTCTGGGCGCTCTGGTAGACGACGCCGTAGCCTCTGGCGATCACGAGCTTCGCGATCGAGAGCGAGAGGTGCGTCTTGCCCAGACCCGTTTTGCCGCTCATCAGGACGCTGGGGGAGCCGGCGGTAAAATTTTCCGCGTAATGGACGCAGTTTTCAAACACCCGGCACATCTTGGAAAAGGCGAGGACGCCGTCCGGGCCCTTGGTCCTAGGATAATATTCAAGGCTGAAATTTTCAAAGGAGCAGTCGGCGGAACCGGAGTTCGCGTCGAGTTCCCCCAGCGCCTCCTCGCGGCAGATTTCTTTATAGCAGGAGCATAGGGAGCCGTCCGGCTTTCTGCCGGTGTCGTCGCAGACCGGGCAGTCGGGGAGGATGTCCGTGTAATCGGCGGGGTAGCCCGCGGCCATCAGCATCCGGCCGCGCTGGGCGAGCAGCGATTCGCTGTGTTCGCGCAGGCTGCCGATGGTCACGCCGAGATCGGCCTGACCGCCGAGGGCCAGCTTCGTCATCGAAACCGCCCCGGCGCGAAGCGCGTCGTCGATCTGCCTCACCTCCGGCAAAGAGGCGTAGATCTCCTCTTTCCGCGCGGCGGCGACGAGTCTGGCGGAGCGTTTCCGATCCTCCAAAACGGCGGCGGCTTTCAGGTAGACTTCCTGCGAATACATATTCCGCGCCCCTTTCCATCTTTGTCAAAAACAGCGAAAAAATACGGGTTTACCGAAAAGCGGGCCGTTTCGCCGCCCGCGGGGGATGCCTCGGCGCGACGGGAACGGCGTCCGGGCCGACTTTCCAAAAGCGCCCGTTTCGCCGCCCGCGTACGGGATTCCGGGCCGCGGCTTTCCCGCGCCGGGGAACGAAAGGCCGATCACGCCGCCCGCGAAGAGCGCCGGGCGGTTTTTATAACACCGGGTCCATCTCCCGGGCGCGGCGGCCGATCTCGACGGGGTCGAAGGAGGGCGCCTTGGCGGACGGGGGACCGGGCTTTTTCTCGGCGGCGGCCTCTTTGGGCGTCGCGATGCCCTTGGCCTTCCATCCGAGCAGGATTTTATTTATGTAGGGGAAAGAGAACGTGCCCTTGGCGTCGACCATGCGCTCGTAGGCGGCGCGGATCAGCTCCGGCGAGAGCCCGAGCATGCGCCACTCCTCGGCGAACTCCCGCTCTCTTGCCGTCAGACCGCGGGCGGAGATGCCGAGCACGGCCTTGAGCTCGCCCTCCCAGCTCTTCCGCTCATTGAGCACGCGGATGCGCTCCTCGGCCTTTTCGATGGTGTCGATGCCCGCGTCCTGCCACTCGAGCGCCACCTTTTGGATGTAGCGCAGGCCGGTGTGCCCCGCGGTCTTGCAGTATTCCACCACCGTTACGAGCACGTCGGGCGCGATGCCCGCCCATTCGAGCAGCCAGACCAGCGTCGCCGTGTCGGAGCTCGAAAACGCCTTGCCGAGGCGCGCCTCCGCCTCTTTGAGCACGAAGGCCGCGTCCGGGTTTTTCTTTACGATGGAGTCCACCTCGCGCATTGTCGGCTTGACTTCCGGCGGCGCGGCGAACGCTTTTTCGGACGCGGGCGGCTCGGCGGGGGCCTGCCCCGATTCCACGGGGACGGAAGGCTCCGCGCTCCGCGGGAGCGAAGCCGCCTCCCGGCAGGGAGCGCCGTCCTTCTCGAGCACGCCCTTCTCCACCCAGTAGTTCAGCGCGTCCAAAACGTCCTCCTCGGACAGATTGAGTTCGCCGGCGATGGGGGAGAGATCCTCCGCGGCGCTGCCGCGCCGGAAGAAGCACAGCAGCACGCGCAGCTGCGCCGCGCCGCTGAAGCGGAGGTCTTCCGCCGCTTTTGCCGGGACGAAAAACGCCCCTCCGGCATGTACGGACAGACGGTATGCCACAGCGGGCACCCCCTTTCGGAAATGTCATTTTTGGCCGTCGCCGCAGGCGGGCCGTCAAAATAGCCGTATGATAGCCGCTCTGTAATTCTTGCGGCTATTCTGCCGCAAGCGCAACGCGCACAGCGGCAGAATTGGCCGTCGCCGCAGGCGGGCCGTCAAAATAGCCGTATGATAGCCGCTCTGTAA
>CAZAAR010000075.1:0-6039 GCA_964483415.1 uncultured Oscillospiraceae bacterium | reverse complement strand
AGGGGATATCCCGGATATTGCCGGTGGGGCTGACCGCGGCCAGCGCCCGCAGCGGCCCGATGTACCGTTCCCGCACGGCGTCTTTGACGGAGGCAAAAATGCTTTCGATGCTCAGCGCCTCGATCCCGGAGGCGTCGAGGCGCTCGAGTCCGAGCACGTCCATCACCTGCTCGAGCTCCAGCGAAAAATAATCCAGAAAAGAGGAGAGATTGAATCCGTTGCCCGCGCCGGTCCCCGATGCGCCTGCGTCGGTTTCGGGCGCGGGCATACCCGTTTCCGCGGCGGCCGCGCCGGATTCCGTTTCCGTCCCGGCTCCCGAATTCTCCGCGCCGCTCTCCGGCGCGATTTCCCGCTGCCTTGCGGCGGTTTCCGTCACGGCCGCGCGGGTTGTCCGGATTGCCGCCCCGGCATCCGGCGCGGACATGCCGGAGAGAAAGACGACCGGCAACAGAAGCGCCAGAAGTTTCAGATTCCGGATGCTCATAGGCCGGCGATCCTTTCCGCAAGATGCAGGTATTCTTCAAGAAGGGGCAAAAGGATCAGCAGCATGGCGATCTTTCCGCCGAATTCCGCCTGATCCGCGAGCGCGCGCTCCCCGCAGTCCCGGCAGCCGTCCGCGACGAAATGCGTGATCAGGCAGACGCCGGTGCACCGCAGCAGCAGCCCGAAATTCTCGGAGAAGCCGTTTTGCAGCAGCTTGTCCGCAAAATCGAGAAGCTCGCTCACCTCCCCGGAGACGGCGAGCAGAATCAGGACCCCCACCGCGACGGAGACCCCGAACGCAAGCTCAGGTTTATATTGACGCAGCAGAACCGCGACGACGGCTCCGGCCAAAATGGCGCCGATCAGTGTAAAGATATTCACCTTGTCATAGGCTGAAGACCGACTTGACCGTCTCAAAGAGGTTGCTGATCTCGGTGATGAGCATCATCAGCACAACGATCAGCCCGGCCAGCGTCGTCATCATGGCCTGCTCCTCCCTTCCGGAACGAATCAGCAGTTGGTTCAATACGGAAACGATGATTCCGATTGCCGCGATTTTAAAAATCATATCCACGTCCATGTCTCCGCCTCCGCCTTAAATCAGAACAAACGCCGCAGCCGCGCCGATGCCGACCCCAAGGGAGCGGCAGAGTTTCGCTCTTTTTTCCGCCTCCTGCCTGACCTGCTCGCTCACATGCTGCAAGTTTCGCCGCAGCGCCTCGAGCGTGCGGGACTGATTTTCCACCCTTCCCGCGCCGAGCAGATTCCCGAGCGGGAAGACGGCGTCGTAATAATCCGGGCACCGGTTCTCCCGGCAAAACGCTGAGAGCGCGTCCTCGAACGCCTCCCGGAAGCCGGCGCCCGCGCGTAAAAGTTCCAGCGCGCGGCCAAGGTACGCGAGCTCCGAGCAGTTGCCGGACCGGGCCACCCGGTCGAGCAGGTCGACCAAGGCCGGCGCGTCGTATTGCAGGAAGGCGATCAGCATCCCGGTCATGACAACGGACTGCGCGTAGATCCGCTCCAGCCTCTTTTGCCTCGCCGCGAACAGCATCCCGCACGCCGCGGCCGAAAAAAAGATCAAAACACAGCCGGCCGCCCTCATCGCGCGCCCTCTTTGCAAAGGGGCCGGATCTCCCGGATTTGGCAGTCCTTTCCCATCAAAACGGCCATGTCGAAGATCCCGCTCTCCATGAGCGCGAGCAGGTTCGGCCGCAAAAGCAGGCTCTCCATGGACTCCGCGTGGATGCTCGCGGCAAGGCAGGACCCGCACCGGGCCGCCTCCCGGACAGCGTCCATGTCCTCCGGGCCGCCCAGCTCGTCGCAGACGATCATCTCCGGAGCGAAGGCGCGGATCGCGGTGAGGATCCCCTCCCCTTTTCCAAAGCCGTTGAGCACGTCGCAGGTGACGCCGACGTCGTTCTGCGGCTCGGATTCGTACATGGCGGCGAGTTCCGAGCGCTCGTCGACGACGCTTGTGCGCACGAAGGCCCCCGTCTTCCCGGACGCGAGCTGACGCACCAGATCCCGTAATACGGTCGTCTTGCCTGAGCACGGCGGCCCGACGATCAAAATGCTGCACAGCCCGGTCTTTCGCAGCTCCGCGAGGATCGGATCCGCCGCGCCGAAGATCTGGCGGGCGATCCGGATGTTGATGGAGGAGATGCTTTTCTGCGCCATCGGGAGCGGAGCTCCCCTTTCGTAGACCGCCGTGCCGCAGATGCCCGCGCGGTGGCCGCCGCGGATCGTGACGAAGCCGGAGGCGATGTCGTCCGCGTAGGCGTGGATGGAGTACTGACAGACGGCGCGAAAAACCGCGTCGATGTCGCAGGGAGCCGGATACCAGCCCCGTTCCGGTTCCTGAAAGACCTCCCCCTTGCGGGAGCAGAAATAGAGTTCTCCGCCGGTCACGATCTGCATCGGGCTCCCGGCGGCGAGGCGGATCTCCCGCGCGTCTTTCCGGATCTCCCGGCCGACATGGGACAGGATCCCGGAAACGGTCTGCCCGCTGCAGCTTCGGATCTCCTCAAAGATCTCGTCGATCGTTTTATTTTTCATACGCTTCACTCTCACCGCTTTTCCGTCATGCCCAATTCTATGAGGCCTGTCCGGAAAGTATTCCGGTAAAATCGGGAAGCAAAAAAGCCGGGACTTCTTTTCCCGGCCGCCCAAACGACATAATTTTCGGTTTTTATCGAAAAAACGGCGGCCATGCCGCATCTCAAGGCTCCGCCGCCCACAAAGAGAAGACGGTTTGCCGGACGGCCGCGGAGCGGTCCCCCGCCCCTCCGGCGGACCGGTATCCCCCGTATTTCCGAAAGATTTTTCCGCCGCCCGTCCGGACAGCCCCGGGCATGATCCACCGCTATGGCCGGGGAGCCGGATCTTCTCCTCCTTGCCGATAAGAGCCCCCGCTTTCCAGCCGGCAATCTCGTTCGGTCATAAAAAATGCCCCGCTTTGCGGCGGGGCGTCTTGTGGCTTCTTTTTTCGTATCGGGGTTTGTCAACCAAGATCCGTTCCGCCGGACGCGGAACGGGGACCAATCGGTCGGCGGGGCTCCGGGTGCAATCCGTCCTATTCGCACATGCGAAGGAATTCGGCCTCGTCGATGATCGGGACGCCAAGCGCCTCTGCCTTCGTGTATTTGCCGCCGGGGTCCTCCCCCGCGAGGACAAAGCTCGTCTTTTTGGAGACGGAGGAGGAGGTCTTCCCGCCGAGCGAGACGATCTTTTCCGCCGCCGCCTCGCGCGTCATGCCCGGGAGCGTGCCCGTGAGCACGAAGGTCAGGCCGGTAAAGCGGCCGCCGATGGTCTTTCTCTCCTCCGTCATCGAGACGCCGCTCTCGCGGAACCGCTCGATCAGGGCGCGGGACTGCGGCAGCGAGAAAAAGTTCACGGCGGAATCCGCCATGACGCGCCCGAAGCCCTCGATCCCGCAGATCTCGTCGGCGGAGGCGGCGATCAGGGCGTCCATGTCGCCAAAACGCTGCGCGAGCAGCTCCGCGGCTTTTTGCCCGATGTTCCGGATGCCGAGCGCGTAGATGAGCCGGGAGAGGCCGTTTTGTTTGGAAGCCTCGATCGCGGCGATCAGGTTCGCGGCGGATTTCTCGCCCATCCGGTCGATCTCCTGCACCTTTTCCGCGCGCAGGTCGTAGATGTCCGCTTGGGAGCGGATCAGCCCGGCCCCGATCAACCCGGAGGCGACCGCCGGGCCGAAACCGTCGATGTCCATGGCGTCGCGGCTCGTGAAATGGATGAGATTTCGCAGGAGCTGCGCCGGGCAGTCCGGGTTCGGGCAGCGCAGAGCCGCCTCGTCCGCCTCGCGGACAGCTTTGGTCCCGCAGGCGGGGCAGTATTCCGGCAGCAGGAAAAAGCCCTCTTCCGCCCCCTTTTCCGCCACGGCGACCACCTCCGGGATGATCTCCCCGGCCTTGCGCACGACGATCGTGTCGCCGACGTTGACGTCCTTCCCGGCGATGAAATCCTGATTGTGGAGCATCGCCCGCGAGACCGTCGTCCCCGCGAGCTGGATCGGCTCAAACACCGCGGTGGGCGTCAAAGCGCCGGTCCGGCCGACGTTGATCTCGATGCCGAGGAGCTTTGTTATCTTCTCCTCGGGCGGATATTTGAACGCGACGGACCATTTCGGGTATTTTGCCGTGGCCCCGAGCGCGGCGCGGTCCGCGAGACGGTTGACTTTGATGACGGCGCCGTCGATGTTGAACGGGAACTCCGCCCGTCGCTCGCCGATCTCCATGATGTTCGCGACGCACCCGGCGATGTCGTCAAAGCGCTTGTAGGAGACGGAGACCGGGAACCCGAGGCCCTTGACGAAATCCAGACTCTCGCTGTGCGTCTCAAAGACGCGGCCCTCGCACTGCTGGATGTTGAAGACAAAAATATCGAGCCCCCGGCCGGCGGTGATTCTCGCGTCCTTTTGGCGCAGGGACCCGGCGGCCGCGTTCCGCGGGTTTTTGAACGGTCGTTCGCCGCCGATCTCCTGCCGCTCCACAAGCTTCAGGAAAGTCTCCCTTGAGAGATAGCACTCGCCGCGGAGCTCCAGATAGGAGATCTCCGGGCAGTCGATCCGCTTCGGGATCGAGGCGATCGTCAGCAGGTTGTGCGTGACGTCCTCGCCGACGAAGCCGTCCCCGCGCGTCGAGCCGCGGACGAAAAAACCGTTGCGGTATTCAAGCGAGACGGAGAGCCCGTCGATCTTCGGCTCCACCGCATACTGCGGGTCTGGGACCACGGCGCGGACGCGCTCGTCGAACTCATAGAGCTCCGCGACGCTGAAGACGTCCTGAATGCTGCCCATCTGGACGGCGTGGACGACGGGCTCAAATTTATTGGACGCGGCGCCGCCGACCCTTCCGGTCGGGGAATCCGGCGTCCGAAATTCCGGATAGGCCTCCTCCAGATCAAGCAGCTCGTGGTAGAGCATATCGTATTCGTAATCGTCGATCTCCGGCCGGTCCAGCTCGTAATACAGGCGGCTGTAATACCGGATCTTATCGCGCAATTCGGCAATCTTTTTTTCCGCTTCCTGTCTATCCATCGGGCGCCTCCGGGAATTTCATAATATTATATAATAGCCGCAGAACGTCTATTATACCAAGTTTTAACGGCCGCCTGCGGCGTTGGCCAATTATATCGCAAGCGCTTTGCGTATGCGATATAATTGTATCACAATCCCCCGCTTTTCGGAATATATTACAGTGAAAACTTTCGGAGGCTGCTATGAGAAAAAAAGTCCTGTTTTCGCTGTTTTGCGCGGCGGCGGCCCTGTTCCTCGTCCTATACATAACGAATAGGGCGCTGCGCCCGTTCCTCGAAAAAACGTCGGTTTTCTACGCGAAAGTCCGCGCGGAGGAGACCCTCAACCGCACGGCCGCGGAGGTCTTCGCGGAGAACCGGGCCGTCGCCGAGGGGATCGTGCATATCCGGACGAGCGACTCCGGGGAGGCCGTCTCGGCCGTCCTGGACAGCTTCGCTCTGGGCATTTTGAAGGAGAGGATCTCGTCCGGCTTCATCGAGCGCATGGGGCAGCCCGAGGTCTATACGGTCTCCGTGCCCGCGGGGACGCTCTCCGGCTACGCGCTGCTCTCCGGCGTCGGCCCGCCCGTGAACCTCAAGGTCGTCTGCGCGGGCGCGCCCTCGGCCGAGATCGAAAGCAGCTTCGAGGGCGCGGGCATCAACCAGACCAAATACGCCGTCAGCCTCAAATATCACGTGGATCTCTACGTGATCCTCCCGCTCGCGGTGTCGCAGACGGAGATGAATTACGTGATCCCGGTCTGTGAGCTGATCCTTGTCGGAGAGGTGCCGCAGGTCGCGATCCAAAGATAAAGAACGTCGCCCCGGCCGTCCGGCCTCCAGAGCCGAAAGCGGCCGCGAGGGATCGCCGCGCGCCCTCCCCTCGGGTATATTTCCCGGCTCATCCGCAGGAGCGGCACCGCTTGGGTCCCTGCGTGTCCCCCAGCGGACATGATCCCCGGCGTTTTGCGGCGCTCTTCCGCAGTCAATACCACCCGTAAAACGGGTGGCTTGAACGAGCCC
>CAZAAR010000074.1:0-6089 GCA_964483415.1 uncultured Oscillospiraceae bacterium | reverse complement strand
TCGTTGTGAGCATTCGGAACCTGATACCACTCGTTCAATTTGTATGCTGTGAGGTCCTCGAGACTGTCGTCCGAGACGTCTTCGCAGCAGCAAGTCTTGCAAGCCTTGGGGGCCTTCGCTGCGGGGGCGTCCTTCATCATCTCTCCGACGACCTGAGCAATGATCTCTTTTAATTTGTCATCAGATACCATTATCGGTTAATCCTCCCGTCATAAAATTGTATTCGCTCGGTAGAAACTCTACCGGGAACTCGAAAATCAGAGGAACACGGAAGCGTCGCCGGCGTTCGGGCCAAGGGTAAGTCCGTCTTCTTCAAGGAAGCCCATCTTCTGGCACCATTTCTCGAATTCCGGGAGCGGTTTTTTGTGAACGGCCTGACGAGTCGCATGGTTATCGTGGAAGCCGGTGGACTGATACATCAGCATGCAGTCGTCCGCGCACGGAACAGCCATGAAGAAGTTGCAGCCGGAGGCAGCGAGCAGGATTTCCAGATTCTCGTTGTCGTTCTGATCGCATTTCATATGGTTGGTGTAGCAGGCGTCGCAGCCCATGGAGATGCCGAGCAGCTTGCCCATGAAGTGGTCTTCCATACCGGCGCGGGCAACCTGTTTGGCGTCATACAGATATTCCGGTCCGATGAAGCCGACAACGGAGTCGACCAGATACGGATGATATCTCTTGGCAAGTCCATAGCAGCGGGCTTCCATGGTCAGCTGGTCAGCGCCCCAATGGCCGTCGGCGGAGAGCTCGGCGCCCTCACCGGTCTCAAAATAGAGAACGTCCGGGCCGGCGCCGGTGCCCTGGTGATGCATCAGATCCTCGGCCTCATCCAGCATCTCGATGGTGACGCCGAAAGCGTCGTTCGCGATCTGGGATCCGGCGATGGACTGGAAGATCATATCGGACGGGGCGCCGTTCTTGATGCACTCCACCTGGGTGGTGACGTGGGCAAGGCAGCAGACCTGGGTCGGGATCTCCCATTTGCGGGCGAAATCCCAATAGTCTCTCAGCACGCGATCGACGCTGCCAACGGTATCGTCGACCGGGTTCATGCCGAACAGGGCGTCGCCGCTGCAGTAGGAGAAGCCTTCCATGTAGGTGACTCTCATGGCGTCGAGGTCGTCGGTGGTGTGGTTCGGCTGGAGGCGGAAGGACAGGCGATCCGGATAGCCGCAGGTGGTGACGCAGGACTTGTAAACCGGCAGTTTCTGGGCGCCGATCATCAGGTCGATGGAGGACATCAGTTTGGTGACTGCGGAGGCAACCTCAGCGGAGAGACCAACGGAGATGTCGCGGACCATGGCCGTGGTGGTGTGGTCGTCCAGAATGAATTCGCGCAGCTGCGCAATGGTCCAGTTTTTGCATCTTTCATAGGCTTTGAAGTTGATGCCGTCCTGGATGCAGCGGGTCACTTCGTCTTCTTCATACGGAGCAACCGGGTTCTCATAGATGTCTTTCACGGTCAGATGAGCCAGACACTCTTTCGCAGCGATACGCTCCTGAACAGTTTCCGCCGCTACGCCGGCAAGCTGGTCGCCGGACTTGAGTTCGTTGGCTTTTCCGAGTACGTCTTTCACATCTTTGAACTCATAGACTTTTCCGAACAATTTGCTTTTCAGGATCAAAAATGTTCACTCCTTTGTTGAATTTAAACGCCGGATTTCGCCGGATTTAGAAAGACGGTTTTCCTCCCTCCTGAAACCTTATTTGGTAACGACTTTGCGTCTTTTTATTCCTTTTTAAATATGTACCGGGAAAGCGCCCAAAAAGGCGGTTCCCCTTCCCGGCCGCGGGATCCTCAGTTGAAGACCAGCGTCTTGACGACGACCGGCAGGATCCTGCCGCGCATCAGCGGAGCGCCGATGTCGATATAGTCCCCCTGATTGACGTCGACGCTGTCGACGCAGATGAGGTCCTTCTTTCTGCCGAGCTTGACCATCAGGTTCTGGCCGAGGCATTTGCCCATGTCCTCGCGCAAGATCACGATCAGCGGCTGCTTGCTCTCGATGATCGGCTTCATGCCCGCGATGATCATGTCGGCGTAGCGCTCGACCTCTTTAAAGAGCGGGCAGTTTGCGCCCGCGAGGGCCAGCGCGCAGAGCTGCTGCCCCTCGTCCGGATCGCTGTACCACTCGACCATCGGGATCAGCCTCTTCGCGAATTCCTCGGAGGAGAGATGCTCATCCGACTCGGCGAGCTTGATGATCGGAATGGTCTTGAGCGGGAACTTGACGTCCGGGCTGTAGGCGATGGTGGAGCCGGAGAGCTCGGTGGAATACATGCCCGCGCCGATGACGGTGGCGCGGATCGTCTCCAAAGGCTCGCGGATCCGGTCTTGAAACGGAGCAAAGACATCGGTGAGCGCCCTCGCGAGGACGATGCCGATGTCGTTGTACGCGAAATCCCCCTTCACGGTGGGCTCATGGTAGATCAGATTGCCGACGCCGCCGGAGAAGGTCACAAAGTCGATCTTCTCGTTGATGGCCAGCGGATGGTCGGTGACCATGATATTGAGGTCGTCCTCATCGTATTTGGCAAAGCCGAGCGTGGTGGCCAGCACTTGGGCCATCAGCACGCAGGCTTTGTAACATTCTTTGTAATCGATCTTTTTTCCGACCTGGATGTCGATGCGGTGCTTCTGGCAAAGCTTGCCGAGATGGTCGGAAATGTAGGTCACGACGTTGTTGTCGTCCAGTTTGACAAGACGCCCGCCGATGTCGAAGCAGCCGGTGCTCGAGGCGTGGTTCTCTTTGAATACGGCGAGGTTGGAGGTGCCGCCGCCGATGTCGCAGTTGGCGGTGATCACGTGTTCTTTTAAGGAGGCGGCGGCCGTGCCGGCCCCCCTGCCCGCGATGACGGCCTCGAGGTCGTTGCCCGCGGTCGCAACCACGAAATCGCCGGCCATGCCGGACATGAAGTGCAGGACGCCTCTCGCGTTCTCTTTTCTCGCGGTCTCGCCGGTGATGATGACGGCGCCGGTCTGGACGTCCTTCGGGACAAATCCGGATTTTTGGTATTCGTCGACGATGATCTGATGGACGGCTTCCTCATCGATGGTGTTCTCGTTGATGAGCGGGGTGACGTAAATCGGGCTCTGATAGACGATCTCCTTGTCCGTAATGCTGATACGCGGAACCATATATTCGCCGGAGGTGTTCTCAATCGTGAAGCGGCTGAAAATGACCTGTGTGGTCGAGGTTCCAATATCGATGCCCACGCTGATGATCTTATCTTTACCCATGGCTCAAATATCCTCCTGTGTCTCTTTTCTTCCTATATAAAATTGCCCGCGCGGCATGTCCAAACGGCCCGCCGGATTTTAATAGTCGGAGAGGTCGATCGTTTTGACCAGCTCGATCAGCTCGTCGATCCCCTGTCTGGTCACGGCGCTCGTCACGACGATGTGCCTCGCGCCGGCGTTTCTCAGGTAATTTTTTGCCATCTCGATGTCCCCGTCCGGGCTGTCCGCTTTTGTGACGATCCCGATGACCGGCTTGGCGAAGGTCAGGGAGAACATCTGCGGCAGGCGGCACAGACTGTCCACGCAGTCCTGGCAAAAACAGACGACGTCCGCGTCGCAGGCGGCGGTGACGGCGCCCCTCCAGAAGAACGGCCGGTCGATGTATTCCCCGGGCGTGTCGATCGAATCCGTGGTGGCGATGACCTCTTGCGTCTTGCGGTATTCGAGGGTCTCGTTGTGGAGCGCCTGAAGGAGGGTGGTCTTTCCGCAGCCGGAGCGCCCCATCAGGATGATGCGGTTCGGGCTGTCGGCCGTGTTTTCTCCCATTCTCAGGTCCTCGTGAGCTTCGCGGTAGCGTAATGCATCTCCGAAAAGCGCTCGAGGACGGCGGACAGCGCGGCGTCGACGGCCCCGATCTCGCCAACAAAGACGACGGCTCCCGAGAACCGGTCAACGAAGCCAAGCTTGATCCGCGCGGCCTTCGTGCAGACGTCGGCGGCGATGATGGCGCTCTCGGCCGGGGTGATCGTGATGAGCCCGATGGCCTCGGTAAACTCCTCGGTCAGGCCGAGCTTCTTGTAAATCAAACGGTCCGGGCGCGAAATGCGGTGAGCCAGCGTAACTTGTTTGCCTGGGACATACTCTTGTATGGAGCGCGGGATCATCTTCTCGTCAAGATTGGCCATCGTTTTCTCCCTTCGTCGGCGTGGAAAAATAAGTAAAAGGGCAGACTGCACCCACACCATAACATATTAATATTATACCTTTGCCGATCCGGGTTGTAAAGAGATAAACGCAAATTTTGAGCATGAAAAACAAATTATTTTGTGAAAATAGCCATTGACATTTTCATGCGGTAAAGCGGCGCTCCGCTTTTTGCGCGGAATTTCCGAAAACGCGGACGGTTTTTCTTCCGTGCTCAAATTTCCGTTCTCCTTTTTTATAGGAACTTAGAATTAAAAGCATGAAAAAAGAGCCGCCCGGCTCTTTTTTGTCGGCGCGTTTTTGCTTTTTCGTGCTCAAACCGCAAATTCCACGCGGCGCAGATGCTCGATGCAGATGTTGTAGAAGCTCTCATAGAGCAGTTCGCCCTCGCGCTCCAGGGCGGCGTCCTCGGGGCGGCGCAGGACCTTCGCGTAGACCTTGCCGACGCCGATCCGGCGGCCGTCCCCGCTGCGCTTGCAGATCAGGTACATCGAATACGCCGCGGACCGGGAGATGGATTCATAGAGGGCGGGCGCGTTGCTGCGCAGCTCGTCGTAAAACCGGCTCTCGGCGAACTGGCGGGTCAGGTGGTTGGGCAGGAAAGTGTCGATGGCCTGATCCGCGACGAACGCGAACAGGATGCAGCGGTTCCGCGCGGCGAAATCGTCCTCCCAGTTCTGGAAGCAGGAAAAGCCCTCCGGCCGGAGCAGGACGGAGGCGAGCACACTGCCGGCCTCCTGTGCCTTCGCGAGGTTGCCGTTCTCTTTTTCGTGATGGTAGAACCGGGCCGCGGCTTCGCTTTCGTCGATCTCCGGTGCCAAATTTCCCGCGATTTTCATATCGCTGTCGTCGTTGCCGTACATGCCGGTCCCTCCTTTTTGTGAAACGCCGTCCCGGGCGGGTTTCAAAATAGAACAAAGCATCCCGGAACAAAGGCCCCGGGATGCAGACTTACTTGTTCAGTTGCTCCCTGATTTTAAGCAGGGCGTCCAGCGATTCGCCCGGCGTGGTGCAGGTGCCCAGCGGATGCGGATGGCTGGTGTAGAATCCGTGGTAATCGCTGCCGCCGATGGGCACGAGGCCATACTCCATCGCGACGCGGGCGATTTCCTTTTTATCCTGCTCGGTGTTGCGCGGGTGGGAGAGCTCGATGGCTTGAATCTTGCCCTCTCGCGCAAGCTCCTCCGCAAGCCCGAGGGTCTCATAGGCGCCGGGATGCGCCAGGGCGGCGACTCCTCCGGCGGCGCGGATCGCCTCGGCGGCCTCCCATACGTCCGGAAACCGGACGGAATACGGGATGCGGCCGAAGACCTCCTGATAAAAATCTCCGAAAATCTCATACGAATAGCCCCGCTCCATCAGCGCGCGCATGATGTGCTGGCGGAAGATGCATTTCGCGGGCCCGGCCGCCTCCACGACGTCTTTCCATGTGATCGGGAAGCTCCTGCCGATCTCCTCCACCAGCGGGCGCGCGGCCTCGTTGCGGGAGTCGAGCGTCTTTTGGACGAATTTTTCGAGCCTGTCGATGCGCTTGGGCAGATAGCAGGTCAAGTGGACGTTCCGGCCGGTTTTTTCGTCGACGGCGGAGACCTCGAGGCCCGGGATCACGCGGACGCCAAGGCGCCTGCCGAGATCCATGGCGCGCTCGACGCCGGCCATCGTGTCGTGGTCGGTCAGGGAGAGGAAATCAAGCCCCTCCGCCGCCGCAAAGCGCACGAGCTGATCGACGGACGTGGAACCGTCGGAATAAAAGCTGTGGGTATGAAGATCGCCCTTCACGCTTTCGCCCCCTCCGAACAGAATTTATCATTGCCATTATACATCCCCGCTCGCCGGATTGCAAGTGCCCCGCGGGAAAAAAGAACAAACCCGCGCGGTAAAAAATCCGGTCTCGGTGTTGACAAAATTCCCCTCCGTGGGTATA
>CAZAAR010000073.1:0-6366 GCA_964483415.1 uncultured Oscillospiraceae bacterium | reverse complement strand
CTCTCCGTAAGCAAATCCCGCGGGGCCCCGTCCTAAACTGAAACACAAAAAAGCCCCCCGTCTCCCGGAGGGCTTCGCTTCTTGTCTGGCCTCTTATTTGAGCAGGACGATGGCGATGAAGACACAGCCGCCGTGCTCGCCGGAAACCCCCGGTCGTTCCCGGCGCGGCGGGCAAAATCCGTGCCCGGCAATGGGCGGTTCCTCCCACCCCGCCGCGGAAAAATAGACCTCTCCGTAAGCAAATCCCGCGGGGCCCCGTCCTAAACTGAAACACAAAAAAGCCTCCCGGTCTCCCGGGAGGGCTTCGCTTCTTGTCTGGCCTCTTATTTGAGCAGGACGATCGCGATGAAGACGCAGCCGCCGTGCTCGCCGGCAAAATTCTGGCCGGTGAGCTTGCCGAGCTCGGTGCAGTTGACGCAGTAGGCGCTCAGCGACGGGCAGGCGATATCCGGATGGCGGCAGGGCTCGCCGGAGATATAAGAACACTCCGGGCACAGGTGGCAGCCGCCCACGGTCAGGACCCGTGCGTTTTTCTTGGAATACCCGAGTTTTTGCATGGACATCCAGAGCAGTTGGCTGCGGCGCTCGTGGGCGACGTGCATCTTATCAATCTGCTCTTTATCGCTATAATCCGTGCAGGGATATTCGTTGGTAAAAACAAGGGCGTCTTTATAATTATGTAACTGGGCGATCAGCGTCTCCACCGATCCCGCGGCGGGCGGGCACTGCCAGCACCGCTTATATTCTCCGCATGTGTTCTGGACGCAGTATCTCCGAAGCGTCGCGTCGCAGGGAACCAGCCTCGCGGGGAGCTCTCCGACTTTCGGATCAAAGCCGAGATCCTCGGCCAGTCTTTTGATTTCTTCATTATTCATGGCTGCCGCTTCCTTTCCGCCTCCAGTATATATCCGAATTTGCGTTCTGTCAATCATTGGCACAGGCGTTTTTTACGAATTTTACCTATATTTCCAACACTTTTCCATCCAATACGGCGGAAATCAGCCCTTCCCCCCGATATTCGAGCTTCAGCGAAAAAAAAGGATGCTCTTCGGCCAAAAGCCGCAGAAAGATCCGGTCCCCCGCCCAAATCGGGCGTTCCGGGACTTTCTCCTTCGGCACCCATTCGAGCTCCCCCTCGTCGCAGGCGGGGACGCCCCCGCGGGGCAAAACGCCTTCCTCCGGCGCGGAGGCGGTGAAGAGGTGCATGTATTCGGTCTCCCACTCGTCGGAGACGAACGTGACGATCCCCCGGTAGCGGTACTCTTGGAGCGCGATCCCGGTCTCCTCGCGCACCTCGCGGAGCACGCAGTCCTCGGGGCTCTCCCCGTCCTCAAATTTCCCGCCGACGCCGATCCATTTGTCCCTGTTGGCGTCGCGCTCCTTGCTGACCCGGTGGAGCATCAGGTAGCTTCCGCCGCGCTCAATATAACAAAGCGTCGATTGGATCATCCGCGCTCCCTCCCTCCGGCTCGTAGTCGACACAGGCCCTCCCCGCCTGCGAAATCTGATCCTTCCGCGGGATGGCGTACCGCTTTCCGTCTTTGACAAAATTGGCGCCGGTCTGCTTGAAACGGAAGCGGACGCCGTTTTCGACGCACTGCCGCCGCAGATCGAGCACCCAGCCGTAGTCGCAGACGCGCGCGCCGGGGCCGCTCTCCCCGCCCGCGACGACGCCGCCGCCGAGCGTTCCCGCCGGGATCCGGCCGAGGTCGATTCGCTCCAAAAGCGGCTCGCAGACGAGAAAGCGGTTTTTGATCGGCAGCGAGAGAAACAGCGCGAGCCGCTCTTCGCAGCGCCGCTGATTCTCGACCGTGCAGCCGATCGCGACGTTGTCAAAGCCCTCGCCCCAGTCCTCCGGCACGCAGGCCGCAAAGCGGACGATCCGCTTCGTGATGACGCGGAAGAAGAGGTCCGGGCGCCGTCTCACCATCTCCCAGACCTCGTCCCGCCAGACGTCCGCCTCCTCGAGAAAGAAATCCGAGGAGAGACAGAGCCAGACCTCGCTGCCGGAGGGCCATTTCCAGTCCCCGCGGCGGTCTTTTTTCACGGCGTCGGAAAACGAGGCCGTTTTTACGACGGCGGAGGCGTCCCTCCCGACGGACTCGTCCCGGCGGTAGACGTAGCAGTGGAGGCACCCCTCCGAATATTTATGGCAGCCGTGCCACGGGTTCCAGACGAACGACTCCATGGCCGCGCCCTATTTGGCGGAGAGGAGCTTTAAGATCTCCTGATCCGCGGGGCAAAATTCCAGCCCGCCGAAGTCCTCCGGCGCGACCCAGCCGATCGCCTCGTGTACGGCGCGTCTCGGCTCGCCGGAGACGATCTCGGCCTTAAAAAACTTGATGTCGACGTCGTATTCCGGGTAGGCGTGGCGGGTCTCCAGCAGCAGCCCGCCGACGGCCACCTCGACGCCGAGTTCCTCGCGGCACTCGCGGATCAGGCACGCCTCGTCGGTCTCGCCCTCCTCGCGCTTGCCGCCCGCGAATTCCCAGAGGTGGGCGCAGCTCCCGCCCCCTTGCCGCCGGCAGACGAGCGTCCGGCCCCGCCCGTCCTCGATGACGGCGGCGGACACGTGTTTCACCATAAAAACACCCCCGGCTTTTTTCTACGGCTATTGTACCCCGATCCGGAGGGCAAGTCAAACGGGGCGCCGCGGGCGGGACTTCGGGCCGCGCCGATTGACAAACCCGGCCGCGGAGATTAGAATAAATAAGGCGCTTTTTTTAAAATGATGTCCCCGTAGCTCAGCTGGATAGAGCGTCCGCCTCCTAAGCGGAAGGCCGGGGGTTCGAATCCCCCCGGGGACGCCAAAAATTCCGTTTAGGCTTTTGCTTAAACGGAATTTTTTTATATGGTAAAGCGTGGTATGATATATTTAAAGCTCATTTCATCAAACAGATCGATTGGAATTTGTGGAGGCAACCGCATGCAGAGAATAATATCCGTATTGTTATGTGCCATGATGGTATTCAGTTTAACTGCCTGTGGCGGTGACGTTAGTAATGTTGCGATATTGGAATGGGAATCGGAAGCATATACGAAAAAGGATATAGCGTCTGCTATTGAAGTTGCAACTGATTATTTTAAAAAAGAATTCTCAGGTTGTACCCTTACTTCAATCACATACGCCGGGGACGAAAAGACAGTCGCCCATGCAGATTGGGCTACTCGTAATAACGCGGATGAGGTAATCGTTCTGATTTCCTCTTTTGATGTTGACGCGTCGGGCGGAGACGGCTCCTTAACCCCAAATGGTACATATGACAATTGGATGTGGATTTTGGTTAGAACAAACGGCGGTGAATGGAAGCATGTTGACCATGGATATTAAATGAATAACTTTCGATTTATCATTCAGTCTATACTCCATACTCCGGCATTCTAAAAAAATCTTTTTTCCACTATTATTCCAAGTAAAAAGCCGGTCTTCGGACTGGTTTTTTTATTTGGCCGGAGTCCGCCGCGGCGGGGATTCCGCTCCCTTCGGCCGTTCAGCGTGCCGCAAGGAGCCTGCGGTTCTCCCGCGCACGCCCCCTCCCTCCCGGAGCGGAAAGCCTGCGTATCCATTTTCACGTTTTTTCAAAACAAAAAGAACAGGGGCCGCCCGCAGAGCGACTGCGGGGTTAAAAATGTAAGGGGCAGGTCGAAGGCTGCCTTAAGCAAGATAAAATAGGAAAGTTCTCGTGAAATAGCGCCAAACTCTCTTGCTATCTTCTCTTTTTCCTTGTAAAATAACAATAACGGCCACTTTATAACATTTTAGGAAAGGACTTGATTGGATGGGCAAATTTGTTATCCGTCAAACCAACACGGGCGTAAGATTTGACTTAAAAGCAGGAAATGGCGAAACCATTGCGACCTCCGAGGTATATTCTTCCGAAGAGGCCTGCAAAAAGGGCATTGCCAGCGTACAGAAAAATGCTCCTGTCGCAGCTGTCGAGGATCAGACCCAGGCCGACTTTCGGGAAGAAAAACATCCGAAATTTGAGCTTTATCAGGACAAGGCCGGCGAATTCCGGTTCCGCTTAAAGGCGACCAATGGGCAGATCATCGCGGTGAGCGAGGGCTACAAGGCGATGTCCAGTTGCAAAAACGGCGTGGAGTCGGTGAAAAAGAACGCTCCCGACGCTGAAATTGTGGAGGAATAAGTCTTAGGCAGCCGAAAAATCTTTTTTGCACTGTGATCACGGAAGCCCGGCAGCAGGCCCGCGTCTATGCGGACCTGCTGCTTTTTTGTTTTTATTTTTTTCATTATAATATATCTTTTCCGGGGTTCCAAGAGCCGCGGGCCCGCCGCCCCGCCGCCCTCTCAAAAAACCGCGGGCGGCCTATTGTGTTTTACACGGTTTTGGCGTATGATTTTTACATTAAATGGAACGCTTTGCGATGGGAGGCGCGTCTTTTTTGAGCAAAATCATCGAGGTCTCCGGCCTGCATAAATCCTACGGGGACGTCCAAGCGGTCAAGGGGCTGGATTTTTATATCGAGAGCGGGAAGATCTTCGCGTTCCTCGGGCCGAACGGCGCCGGGAAATCCACGACGATCGACATCATCTGCACCTTTCTCCGGCCGGACAGCGGGCGCGTCGTCGTGGACGGGCACGTGCTCGGCGAGGAGGACAACGCGATCCGCTCCGTGATCGGGGCGGTGTTTCAGGACAGCCTGCTCGACAACCTGCTCACCGTGCGGGAGAATCTGGAGATCCGGGGCGGGTTTTACGGCCTGCGGGGGCGGGCGCTTCGCGGCGCCGTGGAAAACGCCGCGCGGGTGGCGGGCGTCTCCGAGATCCTCAAGCGGCCCTACGGCAAGCTCTCGGGCGGGCAGCAGCGGCGCTGCGACATCGCGCGGGCGCTCGTCCACACGCCGAAGATCCTCTTTCTCGACGAGCCCACGACCGGCCTCGACCCGCAGACGCGCAAAATCGTCTGGGAGACCGTCACCGCGCTGCAAAGGGACTCCGGGATGTCCGTCTTTCTGACGACCCACTATATGGAGGAGGCGGCGGGGGCCGACTTTGTGATCGTGATCGACGACGGCAATATCGTCGCCAAGGGCACGCCCTCCGCCCTCAAGGAGGCCTACACGACCGACAAGCTCGCCCTCTCCTGCGCGGACGCGGAAAACGTGCGCGCGGTTCTCGAGGGGGAGGCCCTCTCCTACACGCAGGAGGCCGACCGCATTCTCGTGCCGATCCCCTCGACCCTCTCGGCCCTGCCGATCCTGCAAAAGGTTGAGGATTTCATCTCGGGTTTCGAGGTGACGACCGGCACCATGGACGACGCGTTCATCGCCATCACGGGAAAGGAGATTCGGGAATGATCGGATTTGCGAAACGAAACCTGCTGATTTTCTTCCGGGACAAGGCCGCGGTGTTCTTCTCCCTGTTGGCTGTTTTTATCATCATCGGGCTGTACGCCCTGTTCCTCGGGGACGTGTGGGTGAGCGGCTTTGAGGGCATGAGCGGGGTGCGTTACCTGATGGACAGCTGGATCATGGCGGGGCTTCTGGCCGTGACCTCCGTCACCACCACGATGGGCGCCTTCGGCATCATGGTCGACGACAAGACCAAAAAGATCATCAAGGATATCTCTTCCTCGCCGCTCAAACGCGGCAAGATCGCGGGCGGATATATCCTGAGCTCGTACCTGATCGGCTGCATCATGAGCTTTATCACGCTCGCGCTGGCCGAGATCTATGTCGTCGCAAACGGCGGTGAACTGCTGGAACCCGCCGCGCTCGCCAAGGTGGCGGGGCTGATCCTGCTCTCCACCCTCTCCAGCACGTCCCTCATGCTCTTCATGGTCTCTTTCTTTAAAAGCTCCAACGCCTTCGGGACGGCGAGCACGGTCCTCGGCACGGTCATCGGCTTCCTGACGGGCATCTACCTCCCGATCGGGCAGCTCCCGGAGGCGGTGCAGTGGGTGGTCAAGCTGTTCCCCGTCTCCCATTCCGCGGCGCTCTTCCGGCAGGTGATGATGGCGGACCCGCTCTCGGTCACCTTCGCGGGCGCGCCCGACGCGGCCGTGGAGGGATTCAAGGTGATGACGGGCGTCGTCTATCGGATCGGGGACAAGGAGGTCTCGCCGTTCGCGAGCGTCGCGGTTCTGATCGCGACGGCGGCGGTGTTCTACGGCCTCTCGGTCCTGAACCTCTCCAGAAAAAAGAACTGAACCCCGGCCCGCCGTATGGCGTTTTGAGCACGGCGTCGGGGCTTCCGGGCGCGATGCCCGCGCATAGGCGCTCTTTGACCGAATTCCCGGCCCGCCGTATGACGTTTGGAGCACGGCGGCGGGGGCTTTCGGCAAACCGCTGGAAAAAGCGCGGGGGGCGTATGCGCGATTTATAACCGGCTCTCCGCCGGCGGAC
>CAZAAR010000072.1:0-6432 GCA_964483415.1 uncultured Oscillospiraceae bacterium | reverse complement strand
GCGCACCTCGCCGAGGAACTCCGCCGGCGCGTCGTTGGTGGAGTATTTGCCGCCGGAGCCGGTGTATTTGGTCATCACGACGCCGTAACTCAGATAGGCGGCGTTATTTTTCTCGGTGACGTCGGGGAAGGTCGGATCGACCGCGCAGCTCACGTCCGCCGAGATGCACTTGCTCGCCGAGAGGATCGCGCGGCCCGCGACGCCGTAGGGCGCGCCGAGGTCCTCCGCGAAATAGGCGAGCATCTTGCCGTTCATGCCGGTCGGGCCGTCGGAGCCGGTCTCCTCCTTATCCGCGAAGCAGGCGACCGCCGTGTATTCCGGGGTCCCCGCCGCCAAAAGGCCGGTCAGCTCGCCGTAGGCGCAGACGCGGTCGTCGTGGCCGTAGGCCCCGATCAGGCCGCGGTCGAAGCCGATGTCCCTCGCTTTCCCTGCCGGGACGAAAGTCAGCTCCGCCGAGCGGAAATCCGCCTCGGTGACGCCGTATTTCTCAAAAAGAAGGTTCAAAATATTGAGCTTGACGAGCTCGCTCGCCTCGTCGTCGCGAAACGGCATGGAGCCGACCACGACGTTGAGCTCCTCGCCCTTGAGCCCGTCGGCGAGCTTGCGCTCCATCTGCTCCTTCGCGAGGTGCGGCAGCAGATCGGTGACGCAGAAGCAGGGCTCGCCCTCCTCCTCGCCGACGGAGACGGTCAGGGAGGTCCCGTCCGCGCGGACGATCACGCCCTTGAGCGCCAGCGGGGTCACGCCCCACTGATACCGTTTGATGCCGCCGTAATAATGCGTCTTAAACAGCGCGAGCTCGGTGTCCTCGTAGACCGGGTTGGGCTTGACGTCGAGGCGCGGGGAGTCGATGTGCGCGGCGGCGATGCGAAGGCCTTCATCGGGCGGCCTCTTTCCGATGACGGCGGCCAGAAGCGCCTTGTGGCGGTTGTTGATGTAGAGCTTGTCGCCGGGGGCGTATTTCCGCTTGGGGTCGAAGGGACGGAAGCCCTTTTCCTCCAAAAACGGAACGCACCAGTCGGTGAACTCGCGCTCGGTCTTGCAGCGGGAGATAAAGTCCTTGTAGCCCTCGCAGTAATCAAAGGCCGCCCGGACCTCCTGCTCGGACAGAAGCAGGCCGCCGTTCTTTTTATGAAGAAACAGCTTCTCTTTGAGCAGCGTGCCCGCGCTCTTTTCTTTTTCACTCATACGTATTCTCCTTTATTTGTCGGGGGTCCCCGGCGTCTGATCCGGCGGAGACCCTCGGATGTTCGGTTTGTCGGGGGTTTGCCGGACGCCGAAGTTCGATAGGATTCCCAAAATGACCGGTGGGACGGAAGTTTTTCAAAACGCCCGGTCCGGCAAAATTTCCCGGCCGTTTGATCCGGCAAAACCCGCCTCATTCCATCTCGTAGACCCGTCGATAGGCCTTCCGGTAGTTTAACACTTTTTTCACATAATCCGCGGTCTTCTCATAGGGAATGACATCCAACGTCACGCCGTCCGAGGAATAATCCGTGCTCCGAAGCCAGCCGTGGACGGCGCCGCGCCCGGCGTGGTAGGCCGCGAGCGCGCACTCCCAGTTGCCGAATTCTTTATACAAATACCCCAGCAGCCATGTGCAGTAATCGACGTTGGATTCGGGGTTATACATGTCGGCCCACGAAGCGCCCGAACCGCCGCCGGCGTACTCCACCCACTCGTAGGTCTCCTGCGTGATCTGCATCAGGCCGCGCGCGCCGGCTTCCGACTCGGCCAGCGGGTCAAAACTGCTCTCCTGCCGCGTCACCGCGTAGACGACGGAGAGCGGGAGCTCGTTTCGCTGTGCGGCGGGCTCGATGTATTCGCTGTAATCGGTCGGGTAGGCCTGATGCTCAAGGCCTTTCGCGATCCGATTCATCAGGATGCCCGCAAAAATCAGCAGCAGAACCCCCTCGGCGATCAGGGCGAGGTAGTGAAAGGAGCTTCTCAAGCTTCCTCCGCCGCCGGTCGCTCCGGCCTTTCCTCCGGCTCGCGGGAGGGCGTCGGCTGGGACTTTTTGCCTTCCAAGATCATTTTGTAAAACAAAAGCGTCTTCTCCTCGAGCTCCTTCAGCGTGCCGTCGTTGCGCACGACAAACCCCGAGCGCTCGGTGTAGTAAGTATCGTCGTATTGGGACTGGATGCGGCTCATGGCGTTGGCTTTGGAGAGGTGGTCCCGCCGCATGACGCGCTCGGCGCGAAGCTTCTCCCCCGCGATCACCGAGACCACGGTCCAGCACCATTTGTCGCAGCCGCTCTCGATCAGCGTGGCGCCGTCGATGACGACGGTCCTCTTCCCCTCCGCCTCAAGCGCCGCGATCTCTTTGCGGATCTCCTTTTTGATATACGGGAAAATGATTTTATCCAGCGCGAGGAGCTTCTTTCTGTCGGTGAAGACCATCCGCGCGAGCGCCTTGCGGTTGAGTTTTCCCTGATCGTTTAACACGAGGCAGGAGAACTTCTCCGCGATCTGCACAAGGCAGTCCAGATTGTTGTCGCAGATGTCGTGGGCGACCGTGTCCGCGTCGATCACGGCCGCGCCCCGCGTGGAAAGGATCTCCCGGACGGTGCTTTTCCCCGCCCCGGTCTGGCCGGTAAGCCCGATGACCTTGCTCAATGCCATAGCCCCTTTCTATGAGAGTTCCACAATATCGAAGCCCGCCGAGCGGACGAGCCGGTTGTATACCGCGAGGCCGACGCCTTCGGCGGCCGGGGAATGCGCGAAGACGGTCCCCGCGCCGAGATCGTCGAGCTCCCGCAACGCGTCGAAAAGCCGCCGCGCCTGCTCCTCGCCCGAGTCATACGGCCCATAGCGGACGGTTTTGACCCGCAGCATCGGAACGTCCTCATTAAAGCACAGCGCGAAGACGCCCTCCGCGGCACGGCCGTTGACGAATTCCGCGTAGCGCTCGCGGGAGCCTTTTACGAGCGTGACCTTCGCCTTGGGCGCGTAGTGCCTGTATTTCATGCCCGGCGAGGCGGCGGTCTCCCCCTCCCCGAGCTTCTCGAGCACGGCGCGGGAGACCTCCACCCGCCCGAGCGTCCGCCGGAGCTCCTCGAGCGTCACAAATCCCGGCCGCAGCAGCGTGGGCATTTCCTCGGCGAGCGTGATCACCGTCGACTCGACGCCGACCGGGCAGGGCCCGCCGTCCAAGATGGCGTCCACCCTGCCGTCGAGGTCGCGCACGCAGTGCTCAAACGTCGTGGGGCTCGGCCGGCCCGAGAGGTTCGCCGAGGGGGCCGCGAGCGGCACGCCCGCAAGCTCGATCAGCCGGCGCGCGACCGGGTGCGCCGGAAAGCGCACCGCGACGGTCGGCAGACCGCCGCTCGCGGCGTCGGGGATCGCCGGCTTTTTCTTTAAAATCATCGTCAGCGGGCCGGGCCAGTAGCCGGCCGCGAGTTTCCACGCGCTCCGCGGGACCTCCTCCGCGATGTCATAGAGCATCTGCGTGCGGCAGATGTGCACGATCAGGGGATTGTCGCCGGGGCGGCCCTTCGCGGCAAAGATCCCGCGGACGGCCGCCTCGTCGAAGGCGTTTGCCGCGAGGCCGTAGACCGTCTCCGTCGGCATCGCCACAAGGCCGCCGTTTTTTAAAATTTCCGCGCAGCGCTCGACCGCGCCCGGCTCGTCCGCGCAAAGTTTCAGTGTCTCCATCCTGTCCGTCCTTTATCCCGGAATCGTACTATTGCCCGGCCGCGCGGGATTCCGCCGGAATTCTCCATAAAATTGCCCCGGGCCGGAAAACGCCCGGCCCACAAAGGGGCCCCGGCTCTGCCCCGCCCTCTTTCCACGGGGCTTCCCCGGAGAGCGTGCCGCCCGCCGTTCAGATCCCCGAGGCTTCGGCCCTGAGTTTTTCCGCCATGTCGTAGGCGCGCACGGCGTCGAGCAGTTCGTCGAGGCCGCCGTTCAGAACCGAGTCGAGCTTATAAAGCGTCAGCCCGATGCGGTGATCGGTCACCCGGCCCTGCGGGAAATTATAGGTGCGGATCCGCTCGTTGCGCATGCCGGTGCCGACTTGGGAGCGGCGCTCGGCGGCGATCTCGTCGTCGCGCTCCCGCCGTTTTTTCTCGTAGAGCCGGCTGCGCAGGATCTTCAGCGCGCGGTCCTTGTTTTTATACTGGCTGCGCTCGTCCTGACACTCCACCACCATGTTGAGCGGCAGGTAGGTGACGCGGATCGCGGAGGAGGTCTTGTTGACCTTCTGGCCGCCCGCGCCGCTCGAGCGGAACGTGTCGATCTGCAAATCTTTCGGGTCGAGCTCGACCTCGACGTCCCCGACCTCCGGCAGCACGGCGACCGTGACCGTGGAGGTCTGGATGCGGCCCTGCGCCTCCGTCTCCGGCACGCGCTGCACGCGGTGGACGCCGCTCTCGTATTTGAGCTTCGCGAAGACGCCCTCGCCCTCGAGCGAAAACTGGATTTCCTTGAAGCCGCCGAGCTCGGTACCGTTCTCGTCGAGGATCTCGCAGGCCCAGCCCTTGGCGGTGGCGTACATCGCGTACATCCGGTAGAGGTCGGCCGCGAACAGGGCGGCCTCCTCGCCGCCCGCGCCGGAGCGGATCTCCATGATGACCGAGCGGTCGTCGTCCGGGTCTTTCGGCAAGAGCAAAATTTTGAGCTCCTCCGCCGCCCGGTCCATGGCCTCCCGGTTTTCGCCGAGCTGCTGCTGCGCCATCTCGCGCAGCTCGGGGTCGCTCTCGTCCGCGAGCAGCCCCTTGGCCTCGTCGCAGGCCTCCGCCGCCCGCAGGTATTCCCGGTATTTTTCCACAAGCGGCGAGAGGCTCCGGTATTCCTTTAAAAGCTGGGTGTAAAGCGGGACGTCGCCGACCACCTCCGGCACGCCGAGGCGGTCGCCGATCTCGTCGTAGCGTCTCTCAATTTCGGCAAGCTTATCAAACATCGGCGGCGCCCTCTCTCGAGACCGAACGGATATTTTTTTCCGCCTTGCCGCGCGGAAGCTCGATCTCCCGGCCGCAGGTCTCGCAGCGGAGCTTAAAATCCATGCCCGAGCGCAGCACGCGGAAGCGGTTCCCGCCGCAGGGATGGTTTTTCTTCATGGTCAGCAGATCGCCGATGCGGATATCCATCCCCGCGCCCCCTATGGATAGATTTTCATAATTTTATAGTATAGCATACGCAACCCGCATTTGCAAACTTTGCCTCATAAATCCGGCCTCCGGCGAATATAGTTTTTCAGCTTCGGTTGATAGGAGAGGATTCGGAAATGACGGATTACCTGCCGGAAGGCGCACGCATCAACACACCGGTGAATCGCGCGGCCATGCGAAATCTTATGTCGCTGCAGGAGGCCTGCCGCAGAGGAAGCGTCTTGGAGGCGCGGGCGTCGCTGTGCAGCGCCGGGCACGACCTCGGCATCGAGCTCGGCGAGATCCGCGGCGTCATCCCAAAGACCGAGGGCGCGCTCGGCATGGATACCGGCCAGACGAGGGACATCGCGGTGATCTCCCGCGTCAGCAAGCCGGTCTGCTTTCGGATCACGGGGTTTGAGCGCGGCGCGGACGGCGGCGTCACCGCGGTCTGCTCGCGGCGCTCCGTACAGCGGGACTGCTACGAGAATTATATTTCCAAGCTCATGCCCGGCGACGTCATCCCCGCCGTCGTGACGCATATGGAGAATTTCGGGTGCTTCGCGGACATCGGCTGCGGCATCTCCTCGCTGCTGCCGATCGACGCGGTGAGCGTGTCCCGCATCTCCCACCCCACCGACCGCTTCCGCACCGGGCAGAAGATCCACGCGGTCGTCTCCGGCCGGGACGAACAGGGCCGCGTCTGCCTCTCCCATAAAGAGCTGCTCGGTACATGGGAGGAGAACGCCGCGAATTTCGCGCCCGGGGAGACGGTCTCCGGCATCATCCGGTCGGTGGAGGACTACGGCGTCTTCGTCGAGCTGACGCCGAACCTCGCGGGCCTCGCCGAGCCCTGCCCGTTCCTCTCGCCCGGGCAGCAGGCCTCCGTATATATAAAAAGCCTGATCCCCGAAAAAATGAAGATCAAGCTGATTATCGTGGACGCCTATGACGCGGAGATCCGGCCCGAACCGCCGCGCTATTTTATCACCTCGGGGCACATCGCCCGCTGGCAGTATTCCCCCGAGGGCTGCCGCAAGGAATTCTTTACGGAATTCGGTTAGCTCCATGGCGAAGAATTCCCCTGAAATCCGGTCAGCACGCGACGATCTCGCCTGAGCCGAGCCGTTCGACGCGCGCGGCGACGCCCTGCATCATGCCGAGCACGCACCGGTAGGACCGCCGAGCCGCTCTGTCGGGCGTTTACGCCGCGAAGTCCCGGGACAGAGAATTTTTCCGGAATCCGGTCAGCACGCGACGATCTCGCCTGAGCCGAGCCGTTCGACGCGCGTGGCGACCCCCTGCATCATGCCGAGGACGCACCGGTACCAGACCGCCGAGCCGT
>CAZAAR010000071.1:5893-6565 GCA_964483415.1 uncultured Oscillospiraceae bacterium | reverse complement strand
TCCCGCTCGCGGTCATCGGCGGCCTTGAGATCTACCTCTTCGGCGCCATCGCCGCGCAGGGCGTCGCGATCATGATCGACCGCAAATGCGACATGTTCTCCGCGAAGAACACCGCCGTCATCGCCGTCATCATGATCCTCGGCCTCGGCATCAACTACGCCTACGGCGGCACGATCAACTTCTTCGGCATGGGCATCCCGGCGGTAGCCGGCGCCTCGATCGCCGGAATCCTCCTGAACCTTCTGCTCTCCATCGGCGAGAAAAAGAAAGCCGTGGCGGAAGAGAGCATCGTCCAAGAATAACTCCCCTTCGCCCCGCTCATCCGGAAGACCTGCCCCGCCGATCGACGGGACAGGCCTTCTGTCGCTATTTTTGTATTCTTTGCTGAAACTTTGCCGAATTTTTGCTATACTGATCCTGAAAGGAAGGAAGCCGTATGAAATGGAAAAACCTTCTGACCGCGTTCGGGATCGAGGTCGCGACCTTTTGCGTCTGTTTGTCCGTCGATTTCTTTTTGGATATGAAAATGCTGACGCCGATGATCTTCATCTTAGGCGTATTTTTGGTTTCCAGATATACGGAAGGCTACTTCTACGGGATCGCGGTTTCCGTCGCGCGCGTTCGAAAACCGGCCGGAGGGCGGCGCCCGGTTTTGCTTCTCGCTGCCGCTTG
>CAZAAR010000071.1:0-5883 GCA_964483415.1 uncultured Oscillospiraceae bacterium | reverse complement strand
AGGAGAAAAAAGATGAGCAATAATAAGTACAGGATCCTTGTGGCGGAGGACGAGCACGGCATCAACAGCCTGGTCGAGGCGATCCTGACCGCGAACGGCTATCAGGCGATCCTCGCCGAGACGGGCGCGCCACGCGGGAAAGGTGCTGACGCACGAGACCGTCATGAAAACCATCCGGGGCAACAGCGACTCCGGAAACGTCAAAAAATTGCAGGTCAACATGGCGAACATCCGCAAAAAACTTGGTGAGACCCCCGGAGCGACCCATTGCGTTTTTACGGAGATCGGCGTGGGCTACCGGATGCTGGAAGAGGAAAGCTGAAAGAGGTGACTTTTTTTGGAAACGCAAAGATACAAGGACTTTTTGCTGAAATTCGGATACTGGGCCGCGATCTCGGTGATCGCCTATCTGATTTGGAAATACCTGTTCGTCTATCTTCTCCCATTTTTGATCGCGTACGCGGTCGCGAGCCTGCTGCGGCCGGTGGTCGTCTGGTTCGAGAGAAAGCTTCATATCCGCCGCGGGCCGATCTCGGTGGCGCTGGTCCTCCTTGTCTATGTCGTCCTGGCGGGCGCGCTGATCCTGCTCTCCGTCGGCATCATCACGAAACTGGTCGATTGGGTGAGCGGCATGCCGGCGTATTACACCGCCAACATCTCCCCCGCCCTCGTCCGGCTCGGCGATCAGATGCTGGACCTGCTCTCGCATCTCGACCCGTCCGTCGTAGAAACGATCGAGGACATGATGCCCGACGCGCTCTCCTCCCTCGGCAAAACGGTCACGGAATTCTCCATGCACGCCGTATCCTGGGCCTCCGGGATGGCCGTGGGATTTCCGGGCATGCTGATGACCGGCATCGTATGCGTGATCGCCACGGTCTTCTTGGCCATGGATTTCGGCGCGGTGAACACCTTTATCCGGATCCATCTTCCGGAAAGGGCCGTCGCCGTCCTGCGCTCGGCCAAAAGCAGCTTCGGGAACATCATCGCGAACTACGCGAAATCCTATGCCCTGATCCTGCTGCTCACCTTTACGGAGGTCTCCGTCGGGCTTTTTCTGATCGGATATAAACAGGCGTTCCTGATCGGCCTGATCATCGCGGCGTTCGATATCCTGCCGATCGTCGGGTCCGGCACGGTGCTCGTGCCTTGGGCGATCATCTCGCTTGTGCAGGGCGACGTGGGGCACGGCATCGCGCTTGCCGTCCTGTATATCGTCGTCACGGTCGTGCGGCAGGTCATGGAGCCGAGAATCGTGGGCCGCCGGATCGGGCTGCATCCCCTGGCGACGCTGCTCTGCATGTGGCTCGGCGTGAAGCTGCTCGGCGTGGTCGGGCTTTTCGCCCTGCCCATAAGCGTCTTGATTATTAAAGAGCTCAAGGCCAACGGGACGCTCCCGCACGCGCAGCCGCCCGACGAGGCGAAACCATAAGCAGCTTCCCACGCAGGGCGTCCTGCAAACATATCAACACTAAAGGAGTATCATCATGACCATTGCGGCGATTCTCTTTGGACTGACCTATTTATGCCTGCTGGCCATGCCGAAGCAGCGCGCGAAGATCGCGCTGTGCTCAGCGGTGGTTTTTATTTTGTTCGGGTTTCTCTCTCCCGCGAAAATCTTGCCGTCCATTGATTTTAACGTCCTGCTGATGATCGGCGGCACCATGGGGCTTGTGTCCCTGTTCATCGACTCCGGAATGCCGGCCCGGATGGCGGATCTCATCATCTGCAAGACGCCGGACGTCCGCTGGGCGGTGACGGCGCTCGCCCTCTTCGCGGGCGTGATCTCCGCCTTCGTCGACAACGTCGCGACCGTGCTGATGGTGGCGCCGGTCGCGCTCGCGATCTCCAAGCGGCTGGGCATCTCCCCCGTGGCGCCGGTCATCGCGATCGCCGTCTCCTCAAACCTGCAAGGCGCGGCGACGCTCGTGGGCGACACCACCTCGATCCTGCTCGGCGGCTACGCCGGGCTCGATTTTCTGGATTTCTTCTGGTTCATGGGGCGGCCCGGCATGTTCTGGGTCGTGGAGGCCGGCGCCCTGCTCACCATGGCGGTCCTGCTCTGGCTCTTCCGGAAGGAGCGGCAGCGGGTGGATATCTGCGAGGTGACAAACGTGACCGACTATCTGCCGAGCGTCCTGCTCTGCGGCATGGTGGTGCTGCTGATCTGCGCCTCGTTCTTCCCCTATAAACCGGACGTCACCAACGGCGTCATCTGTGTGACGCTTTTCCTCGCCGGCGCGATCGCGGAGGCCTTGAAGGATAAATCCGCAGACCGCATCCTCAAGCCGATCCGGGAGATCGATTACGAGACCATCCTGCTGCTGGCCGGGCTTTTCGTCGTCATCGGCGGCATCACGGAGGCCGGCGTCGTGGACGCGATCGCGCAGCTCTTTGTGCGGCTCGGCGGCGACAACCTCTTCGTCATCTACACGGTGATCGTCTGGGCGAGCGTCCTGTTCTCCGCCTTTATCGACAACATCCCCTATGTCGCGACGATGCTGCCGGTCGTGCAGGGCATCTCGCTCGCGATGGGCGTGGACCCGTACCTGCTCTACTTTGGGCTTTTGGCCGGCGCGACGCTGGGCGGAAATCTGACGCCGATCGGCGCCTCCGCGAACATCGCGGCCATCGGCATTCTGCGGAAAAACGGATATGAGGTCCCCACGAAGGATTTCATGCGGATCGGCGTGCCGTTTTCGCTGACCGCCGTCCTGTCGGGATACATCGCCGTCTGGCTGCTCTGGGCCTGAGATTCGCGGCAATATCGCCTGTGACCGGTATCTCCACGGCCGCGGTCAGCCGCGCCGGTCGCTCCCCGATCTGCGGCGGCGAAGCATGTTATCCCTATTTCAGCGCGAAAAATTTAAGATAAAGGAGCCTCTCTATGAACAATATCTGGCATGATATCGACCCGAAACGGGTGAGTCCGGAGGATTTTATCGCCTTTATCGAGATCAGCAAGGGCAGCAAAAAGAAGTACGAACTCGATAAGGAGACCGGACTCATTATCCTCGACCGCATCCTCTACACCTCCACGCACTATCCGGAAAACTACGGCCTCATCCCCCGCACCTACGGAGACGACGACGATCCGCTCGACGTCCTCGTGATGAGCACCGAGGTGTTGGAGCCGATGACGCTTGTGCGCTGCAAGCCGATCGGCGTGATCTCGATGATCGACAGCGGAAAATATGACGAAAAGATCATCGCCGTCCCGCTCGCGGACCCGGACTTCAACGTCTATAACGACATCTCCGAGCTGCCGCGCCACCATTTCGACGAGATGACGCACTTCTTCTCCATCTATAAAAAGCTCGAGGGCAAGGAGCCCGTGGTCAACGAGGCCGAGGGCCGGGCGCGCGCGCTCGAGATCATCCGGCAGGGCATCGAGAATTATCTCCACCTGTTTTTCCGGGAATAAACCGCGTCCGGCGGACACGGAAATCGGGATAAAAAAAGGACGGCCCGTCTGGAGCCGTCCTTTTTTTATCTGTAAAACGGATTACGGAAAACGTCTACGGCGCGGCGAGCGCCCGGACGTCCCGGCGACCGGCGCGGATCGCGTCCTTCACCGCCCGCTCGTCGTTTTCCCAATGGATTTTCGCGTGGTCCACGTTGGAGGCGGCGGAATTTTCAAGCATATAGGTATTCCCGCTCGAAAAATACAGATAGGCGCAGCCCCCGACTTTATATTCGATGCAGACGACTTTTGTGCGGTCGGAGCGGTCGAGCCAGACGGCCGCGTTGGAAAAACCGTCGGCGTACTCCGCGTCGTTTTCCTCCATCACCGCCTGCAAAAGAACCCGCATGCTTGTGAATTTATTCTCCTCTCCCGGTTTCCAATATCCGTTGAGGGTTCCGTCCGAGAGCACTTCCAGCCGGTCCATCTGCCGCAGGTAATCCGGGACCGCCTCGGAGAGGGCGCGCAGCACGGAATCATGGTCGCGGATCTCCCCGCCGGAGATCCCGGAGAAGTAAATCTTGGATCCCTCATGCCCGTGAACGGAACAGGTGATCGAGTCTCCCTCCACAAGGATCTTGCCCCCGCCGAGGCACAGATAACCCGCGAGCAAATTCCTGCCCTCCGCCTCGTAGGCGTCGAGGGCCTCCTCGAGCGTATCCAGCTCGTCCTCTGTTTTTTTCATGGAGAGCTGTTCGTAGAGATTCCTCCGGTTGGAGGCGCAGATCGCCTCCAAGGTTTTCGTCCAAAAGTCCCTGACCACGGGAATCGAAACGGCGGTCAAAAAGACGAAAGCACCGACGATCGCCAGCGACCCCATCCGTATAAAACCGCGTTTTCTTTTGCCGCCGCGATCCATGGCCACTCTCCCTCCCATTCTTGCCGCCGGATGTCGTTTCCACCGATGTCCGCCGCAGCGCAGTTCCTGTTTTGCTCCGGAGCGGGGACGCGTCCCCATCGCTCCGGTTTTTGAAAAAGCCTGTTATAAAAGACGGTCTTCCTTTCCGACGGGGGCGTTTACGTTGTTTTCGCCGGCGCTCGCCGCAGCGCCCGTATCATTTCGGAGTGAAGGGCGCATTCCCGAATCAACGGTTTCCCCTTCCGGCGGAGACGTCTTTCGAGCCTATTCCTTTCGCGCGACAAAGACGGCCCTCTGGCTGTCCGGCCGCGGCGGCAGGAAACTGTCCTCGTCAAAGACCGCCTCCACGGTGAAGCCGCTCTGTTTGAGCATGAGCCGAAGCTCCTCCGGCGGCCACGCCCGCTCCGAAAACGCCGCGGTGCTGCGCCGGTAAAGACCGTGCTCATTCTCACGCTCAAAAAAATCCAGCGTGATGTCCACCGTGTCGCCCCGCGGATCATAGCCGTTGCGCCAGACGCAGAGCGCGCCGCCGTCCTCATAGACAAAACAGTTGTTTCCAAGGATCTCCCGGTGCTTGTAGGGGGTGTTCACGTCGAAAACGAAGCAGGCCCCCGGGTTTAAAAACAGCGCCACCCTGCGGAAAACCTCCCGCAATTCCGTCTCGTCTAGGATATGGTTGAGGCTGTCGAGCGCGCAGACCGCGGCGTCCACGGTGCCGTAAAGATCGAGCGCCTGCATCTCCTGACAGAGAAAGAGCGCCCCGCTCTTTTGCGTCCCCCTCTTCCCCGCGGCGACGGAGAGCATCTCCCACGAGTCGTCTACGCCGATCATATCGTACCCGAGCTTTTCGAGCTCGAACGTGAGGCTCCCGGTCCCGCAGGCGAGGTCGAGCGCGAGCTTCGCACCCGGCGTCACGCGCCGGATCACCGCGTCGAAATACCGGGCGCGGGCCGGATAGTCCACGTCGCGCGTGAAGCGGTCATAATACGGGGCAAACCCGGAATAATCTGACATACCAAGCTCCCTTTATGAAAAAAGGCCGTTCGGGACAGCCTTTTATTTCTTCACAGCCCGTTTCCACGGGAGAGCGGTTCATGCCCCGGCTTATTCGCCGGCCGGGGAGACATTCTCCCCAAGGGGCTCCCCTTTCGCCGGGACGGCGTATTCTGCGGAAGCGCCGTCCATGGCCTCCCGCTCTGTCAGCCGCTTGAAAGCGAGCGGATACCCGTCGCTGCCGTAGATTAAAGAGCGGTTGACGCGGCTGATCGTCGCCGTGGACGCCCCGGTCTCGCTGACGATGTCGCTGTACACCTTGTGCTCGGTGAGCATCTTCGCCACGACGATGCGCTGGGAAAGCGCCTTCATCTCCGGCACCGTGCAGAGATCCTCAAAAAAGTTATAACATTCCTCGCGGCTTTTCAGAGTCAATACCGCGTCAAACAAAAAATCCATATTGGAGTTTTTGAGCTTATTATTCATAGCGACGCCTCCTGCTTTCATTCAATAAAATTTTAATACTTTAGTCTGTGATATTCAAGATAAAAAAGAAAAAACTTTAAAT
>CAZAAR010000070.1:4675-6824 GCA_964483415.1 uncultured Oscillospiraceae bacterium | reverse complement strand
CACGCTGCTGCTCTCGGTCGGCCTGATCCCGGAGAACGAGCTCTCCAAGTCTGCGGGCGTCGAGATCGACCCGCGCACCGGCGGCGCGGTCGTCTCCGAGCGGATGATGACCTCGGTCGACGGCGTCTTTGCCTGCGGCAACGTCCTGCACGTCCACGACCTTGTCGATTTTGTGACCAATGAAGCCGAAAAAGCCGGGCGCGCCGCCGCGGCCTACCTCGCCGCCAGGCAGGGCCCCGCCGCGGAAGCGGCCGAGGCCCCGATCCGGCTCCTAAACGGCACGAACGTCGGCTACACCGTCCCGCAGAAAATTACCGTCTCCAAGGTCGGCAAATTCGTCGAGGTGCTGTTCCGCGTCAAGGCCGTGCTCACAAACGCGACAGTCGTCGTGCGGGCCGGGGACGCCGTGCTCATGACGAAGACCCGCGACCAGATGCTCCCGGCGGAGATGGAGAAGCTCATCCTGCCGAAGAAACTGCTCGATCAGGCGGGCGGCCAAGACATCATCATCAGCGCGTTTAAAGAAAAGAGCGAGGTGAAGTGATATGCTGAAGAGGATCACCTGCATCTGCTGCCCGAAGGGCTGCGTCGTCTCCCTCGACACCGGCGATCCGGAAAAGACCGCCGCGGGTTTCTCCTGCCTGCAGGGGCGGGATTACGCGATCAGCGAGCTGATCTGCCCGACGCGCACCATCTCCTCCACCGTCGAGCTGATCGGCGGGGCGCATCCGCGCCTCCCGGTCAAGACAAGCGGCAACATCCCGAAGGAGAAGATCTTCGACGTGATGCGCGAGATCAACAAGATTTCCGCCCGTTCGCCGGTCGGGTGCGGCGAGGTGCTGCTGCCCGACGTCTCAGGCACCGGCGTCGACATCGTGGCCTGCCGGGATCTGTAAAAAACTTGGGCCGGGGGCGCTCCGCCGATTCCGTCTTTTATACTTAATAAAAAACAGCGGGAGCTTCGCGCCTCCCGCTGTTTTTTTCTTCTTACATGAGGTGTCGGCGTCGGCCTCCGATCCGCATATGGTTCTCCATTTCGTCAAAATGTGGGCGAATTCTACAAACTGTAAAACAAATTTCTATCAAAAAACGCGGGCGGGTCGACCCCGTCCGCGTCAAAACCGATTTCCCGGAATCCCCCTCCGGCCTCTCCGGAACTCATACGACCACGTCGTATTCGCCCTCGGCGTTCCCGGCGTAATAGTCCGCGAGCTTGCCGGGGCTGAAGACGCCCCGGTCCGTGACGACGCCGGTGACGAGCTCGGGCGGCGTCTTGTCGAACGCCGGATAGTAGCCCTTGACGCCCTCTTTGGCGGTCGGGCTGCCGAGCGCCTCCAAGACGAGGCGCGGGTCGCGCTCCTCGATATGGACGTCCCCGGCCCGGGCGTGGCATCTGTCGGGCGCGCCGGTCACATAATAGGGGATGCCCCAGTAATTGGCGCAGAGCGCGATCTGAAACGTGCCGATCTTGTTGACCACCCAGCCGTCCATCGTGATGGCGTCCGCCGCGGAGGTGAAAAGGTCTACGGCTTTCTCCTTCATCGTCCAGCCGGGCATGTTGTCCGTGATCACGGTGACGTCGAAGCCCTGATCCGAAGCGACGCTCGCGGTCAGCCGCGCGCCCTGAAAATACGGCCGCGTCTCCGGGCAGATGACCTTAATATCAAGGCCCCGGGCCGCCGCCTCCTTGAGCATAAAGCCGACGATGGTCTCGGCGAAGCACTGCGTCATGACCGTGCCGTGGGATGGAAATTTGTCGACGAGATACTTCGCGGTCCTTTCGATCTTGCGGTAGCGCCTCTCGGTGACGGCGACCGTGTGGTCGAAAACGGCCTTCGTCACGTCCTCCCCGGACTCCATGGCCCGGCGCGCCGCGTCGAGGCAGCCGTCCGTGATGATGCGCATGCGCTTCTCCGTGGTCGGGCGGGCGGTCGAGAGCAGATCCGCCAGCCCGGAGTCCTGCGTGACGATCGTCACCGCGCGCATGTAGTCCGCGGGCATCAGCGTTTCGGGCGAGATGATATGGTGCATCCGCTTCCCATCCACGACATAGTACCGCTGATAATCGCCGCTGGTGACGGCGGAGGAATCGGAGAAGAACAGAACTTCCAGCAAGTCCGAGTTCGCGTCGGAGAACATGTTTGCGACA
>CAZAAR010000070.1:0-4665 GCA_964483415.1 uncultured Oscillospiraceae bacterium | reverse complement strand
GAGAGCAGATCCGCCGCCTTGGAGAGATATTCTTTTCCGGCGGCCGCGCCGAGGCGCTCGGACTCCTTCGCGGCGAGGGCCATGCCCATGCCGGCGGCGAGATACGGTCCGGCGCTCTGGGTGACCATCTCCCGGATCGCGCGCGCCACCTCCTCCGTGCTCTTACAGGTCACAAAGGAGACCGGGTGCGGATAGCAGCGCCGGTCGAGGATCCGGACGGCGCCGCCCTCGTACCACGCGATATTTTCAAACTGAAGCAGAAATGCGAGCCCTTCGTCGGCTCTTGACATCGGTGATCCCTCCTAAATTTCGCAAAAAGAAAAAACCGGAATGAAACGGACGGGCGACTGTAAACGCAGGCGCTTCCGTCCAGCTTGCGGGCGCGCTTCGCCGCCCTTGACTCGGATGGCTCCGTTTTCGGCGGGGATTGTTCCCGCACACCGCATAAGAAGCCCCCCGCCAGAGAATAGGGGGCGGCGCGGCTTCTCTTCGGGGCGGGGATTTCGGCTCCGCGTATCGTGCGGGGGGCGCGGAACGCCCGGTTCCCGGATCTCTTTTTGAAGATTTCTTAATAGCCCATCGTACCGGACAGCGAGTCGTCGTTGCGCACCCACGCGTCGTAGACGTCGACCTCGCGGTAGCGCTCCTTGTCGTCCCGGATGACGACGGTCCTGATGCCGGCGTTGATGATCATGCGCTTACACATCGCGCAGGGGTTGCTGCTCGCGACATACGCGCCGGTGGCGACTTCCTTGCCGACCAGATAGAGCGTGGCGTCCAGCATCTCGGAGCGGGAGGCGTGGATGATCGCGTTCATCTCGGCGTGGACGGAGCGGCAGAGCTCGTAGCGCTCGCCCCGCGGGACGTTGAGCTTCTCCCGCATACAGAAGCCGAGGTCGCTGCAGTTTTGCCTCTGCCGCGGCGCGCCGACATAGCCCGTGGAGACGATCTGATCGTTCTTTACGATGATGGCCCCGTAATTCCGGCGCAGGCAGGTGCCGCGCTCGAGGACCGTCTCCGCAATATCGAGATAATAATTCTGTTTGTCGCGTCTTTCCATGTTGTCCTCCGACGTTTAAATTGGAATTGGTATCTTTTATCATAGCGTTTTTCGGTTTCCGTTGCAACCGCCCGCGCCGGCGAAAGCGCGTTTTTCGGAAAATATTCCGGCTTTTTAGAAATTTATGATATACTATAAAAGAAATCGTCCGGCCCGCCCGGGGCCGAAGAGAGGTCCGCCGCGTTTGGCGAAAGTAAATTTATCGCGGAGGTGCCGTATGGCCAAAAATTCGGATGAGGGATACATGCGGGAGGCGCTCGCGCTCGCGAGGCGGGCGGCGGCGCTCGGCGAGGTGCCGGTCGGCGCGGTGATCGTCTGGGACGGGGAGATCGTCGGGCGCGGCTGCAACCGGCGCGAGACAGAGAAAAACGCCCTCGCCCACGCGGAGCTCGAGGCGATCGGCGAAGCCTGCCGCAAGCTCGGCGGCTGGCGGCTGTGGAAGGCGACGCTCTACGTCACGCTGGAGCCCTGCCCCATGTGCGCGGGCGCGGCCGTCAACGCGCGGATCGCGCGGGTGGTCTTCGGCGCGGCGGACCCAAAATCCGGGGCCTGCGGCAGCGCCGCCGACCTGTGCGCCCTGCCGGGCGGCTACCATCCAAAGGTGGAGTCGGGGCTGCTGGCCGAGGAGTCCTCCGCCCTGCTCGCGGAATTTTTCCGGGGCCTGCGGGCGGAAAGCCTTTCGCCTTGCGAACCGGAAGCTCCGGATTCTGTCGAAACCTCCCCGTGAGCCCGCCTCCGCGGAGGCGCCGCGGCGGACCCAAAATCCGGGGCCTGCGGCAGCGCCGCCGACCTGTGCGCCCCTGTTGGAGGACTGTCGTCCGAAGTCTTTTCGTGAGTCCGCCTCCGCGGAGGCGGGCGGCAACCAAACGGAACCTTCTCCCTTCTCCTTCGGGAGAATTTTTTTGCGCGAAAAAAGATTGACAGACCGGCGGACGCGTGCTATATTTATGGCATACACATGAATAAGTGTTCATATAATCACATTTAAACAGTCAGGAGGTTTTCGAGATGGCGGAGCTTCACCCGGAACATCGGCACATCATTGCTCAGGCCAAGGCCAACATGCCCGCCGACGGCACGCTCGAGGCGGCCGCGGACGCTTTTAAGGTATTCGGCGACGGGACCCGCATCCGCATTTTGGCGGCGCTCTCGGAGGGGGAGATGTGCGTCTGCTGCCTTGCCGACCTGCTCGGCATGGAGCAGAGCGCGGTTTCCCATCAGCTGCGGATCTTAAAATCCGCGAGGCTCGTCAAAAACCGCCGCGAAGGCAGGCAGATCTATTATTCCCTCGACGACGTGCATATCGCGTCCATCCTGAACGCGGGGATCTCCCACGTGGAGGAAAAATAAGCGAAGAAGGAGGGGCACGATATGGCACAGAAAGATTGCTGCGCGGCCTGCGCGCGGATGGAGAAATTGGGCGCGTGCGGGAGCGCGTGCGGGAATGAGCACGGAGACGCCTGCGAAAATGAGCACGGGGATGGGCGCGGAGGATTTCGCCGGGCCGACCTGTTTCTTTTTGGGGCAGGCGCCGCGCTGCTGGCGCTGTCCGCTTTTGATATTTTAGGAGATTGGGCTTGGGTCCCGGCGGCGCTGGCGGCTTTACTCTGCGGCTGGGAGACGATGAAGGGCGGCCTTCTGAGCCTCATGCGCCTGCGCGCCGACGAGGAGCTTTTGATGACCGTCGCGGTGCTCGCGGCGTTCGCCATCGGGGAATACACGGAGGGGGCCATGGTCGCCGTCCTGTTCTCTCTGGGCGAGAGGCTGGAGGACGCCGCGGTCGACCGCTCGGAGCGGGAGATCCGGTCGCTCGCCAACATCCGGCCCGACACCGCCAATCTGGTGACGCCGGAGGGCGTCGCCGCCGTAAAAGCCGAGGGCGTCGCCGTCGGCAGCGAGATCCTCGTCAAGGCCGGCGAGCGCGTGCCGATCGACGCGGCGCTGCTCTCCGAGGGCGCCTCGGCCGATCTCTCGGCCCTGACCGGGGAGAGCCTGCCGGCCGACTACGCCGAGGGCGCGGTCATCCCGGCCGGCGCGGTCATCCTTGGGCGGCCCGTCCGCTGCAAAACCGTCGGCGCCTACGGCGATTCCGCGGCGGCGCGCATTCTGGAGCTTGTGGAAAACGGCGTATCCGGCAAGGGCCGGGCGGAAAAATTCATCACCAGATTCGCGGCCGTCTACACGCCCTGCGCGATCGGCGCGGCGGCGCTGATCGCGGCGCTGCCGCCCGTCTTCGGGTGGCTCCCCTTCGCGGAATCCGTCCGCCGGGCGCTGACCTTCCTTGTCGCGTCGTGCCCCTGCGCGCTCGTGATCTCCATCCCGCTCTCCTATTTCGCGGGCATCGGCGCGGCCTCCAAAGCCGGCGCGCTGTTTAAGGGCTCGCAGTATCTGGAGCTGCTCGCCAAGGCGAAGGTCGCGGCCTTTGATAAGACCGGAACCGTCACCTCGGGCGAATTTTCCGTCACAAAAATTTACGCGGCGGACGGGTTTACCGAGGAGCAGGTTTTGGCCGTCTGCGCGGCCGCGGAGACCTATTCCGACCACCCGTTCGCGAAGGCGGTCCGCGAAAAGGCCGCCCGCATGGGGCTTGCCGTCCCGGAGGCCGAGCAGGTCTGCGAGATCGCGGGATGCGGGCTCACCGTGACCGTCGGCGGCAGGCGGATCGCCTGCGGGAACATTAAGTTCGCGCCGGAGGGGCAGCGGGAGCGCCTTCCGGAAGCAAATATTTATCTCTTTGATGGGGAAACTTATCTCGGCGCGCTGGTGCTCGCCGACACGCCGCGGGAGAACTCCGCGGCGGCCGTCGCGATGCTCAAGCGCCTTGGCGTCTCGCGCGCCGTGATGCTGACCGGCGACAACGAGAGGGCCGCGGCCGAGACCGCCGCCCTCTGCGGCATGGACGAATACCGCTCCGGCCTGATGCCCGAGGACAAAGTGGACATCATCAGGGAAATCAAAAAGAGCGGCGTCACGGTCTTTGCCGGGGACGGCATCAACGACGCGCCGGTCTTAGCCGCCGCCGACATCGGCGCCGCCATGGGCATGGGCACCGACGCCGCGATCGAATCCGCCGACCTCGTCCTGATGCGCGGCGGGATCGGCGCGCTCGCGAAGGCGGTCTGGATCAGCAAAAAGACGATGGCCTGCGTGCGCCAGAACACGGTATTCATCCTCGGGTGCAAGGCGGCCGTTTTGACCCTCGGCGCGCTGGGGCTTTCCCCGGTGTGGCTCGCGGTCTTCGCGGACGTGGGCGTCACCATGATCACCGTTCTCTGGTCCGCGCGGCTCCTGCGCATAAAAGCGCCGGAGGCGGGGGGATAATGTTTATAGTATAAAAGAATCCCCTTTTCTCCGGGAAAAATCCGTTGACAGCGCGGCTTGGATTGTGATATATTATTACTCGACAAAACCGTGGAGAGGTGTCCGAGCGGCTTAAGGAGCTGGTCCTGAAAACCAGTGATCTCTCAAAAAGGGGCCGCGGGTTCGAATCCCGCCCTCTCCGCCAACGCCTTTTCAAAGGTAAAAATCAAAACGAACACGCTGCCATGGAGAAGTACTCAAGTGGTGACGAGGCGCCCCTGCTAAGGGCGTAGGGCTCGAAAGGG
>CAZAAR010000069.1:0-7211 GCA_964483415.1 uncultured Oscillospiraceae bacterium | reverse complement strand
CTTCAACCAGAAGGAGACGCGCACGGGCCGCATCAGCTCGCTCGAGCCGAACCTCCAGAATATCCCGATCCGCAGCGAGCTGGGCAGCCGCCTGCGCGGGTTTTTCCGCGCGAAGGAGGGCTTTGTCCTGATCGACGCCGACTACTCGCAGATCGAACTGCGCGTGCTCGCCCATATCGCGGACGACGCGGCGATGAAAAAGGCCTTCCTCAACGACACCGACATCCACACCCAGACCGCCGCGCAGGTCTTCAATCTGCCCGAGGAATTCGTCACGCATCAGCTCCGCAGCCGCGCCAAGGCCGTCAACTTCGGCATCATCTACGGCATCGGGGCCTTCTCGCTCGCGAACAACACCGGCGTCCCGACCGCCGAGGCGAAAAAATATATCGAGAGCTATCTCGCCCACTACTCCGGCGTCGACGCCTACATGAAGCGCGCCATCGAGGACGCGAAGCGGAAGGGCTACGCGGAGACTTTGTCGGGCCGGCGCAGGGCGCTGCCGGAGCTTCAGTCCTCCAACCACAACATCCGGGCCTTCGGCGAGCGCGTCGCGCGGAACATGCCGATCCAGGGCGCGGCGGCCGACATCATCAAGCTCGCGATGGTCAGGGTGGGCCGCCGCCTCTCGGAGGAAAAGCTCGACGCGAAGCTCATTTTGCAGGTCCACGACGAGCTGATCGTCGAGGCGGCGAAAGCCGACGCGGACCGCGCCGCGGAGATCTTAAAATACGAGATGGAGAACGCCTACCCGATCTCCGTCCCGCTGACCGTCGAGGTCGGTATCGGCAAGACTTGGCTCGAGGCGCACTGACGCGGGGCGGGAGACGGATTCCCGTTTTCGGCTCCGCCGACAGGCGGGGAGACAGAGCGGGACACGGCGCCTGGGCGGGGGGTTGCGCGAACCTGCCCGACCGGAGGAGCATCCGACCGGGCGCGCCTGTTTCAGCTTTCGCCGGCGGGCCGGTCTAAAGAATCACACTCAACCATAAACACAGGGGGATCGCCCGCGCATCGTCTCTTTTCGGCCGGCGGGCCGGGGGCGGCGGCGGAGAACATCGCTCGGCTTGCATGGATCTTCGCCTTTGGCCCCGGCCGGGCCTGAAAAGGTCCCGCCGGAGGGCCCGCCGCCGCGGTTTTCGCCGGCGGGCCGGTCTAAAGAATCACACTCAACCATAAACACAGGGGGATCGCCCGCGCATCGTCTCTTTCGGCCGGCGGGCCGGGGGCGACGGCGGGCGCAAAGCGAAATGAAGGACATCAAGGATCTTTTCGACCTCTTCAAAAAAATAGAGAGGCTGTCCGGCCCGCCGGAATTCGTGATCGCCGGGCTCGGGAACCCGGGGCAGGATTACCAGCGCACCCGGCACAACACCGGCTTCATGGCGCTCGACCGCGTGGCCGCGGCCTGCCATGTCAAGACGGACCGGCTCAAGTTCCGGTCGCTCTCGGCGCAGGCGGAGCTCGGCGGCCACCGCGTGCTGCTCCTCAAGCCCTCTACCTTCATGAATAACTCCGGCGAGGCCGTGCGCGACGCCTTGGCGTTTTATAAGCTCGACCCGCAGCACCTGATCGTCGTCTACGACGACACGACCCTCGCGCTCGGGAAACTGCGCATCCGCAGAAAGGGCGGCGACGGCGGCCACAACGGTATCAAGAGCATCCTCTACCAGACGGGCAGCGACCAGTTTCCGCGCGTCAAGATCGGCATCGGCGAGCGCCCCAACCCCCGCTACGACCTCGCGGACTGGGTGCTCTCGAAGTACTCCGACGCGGACCTCGCGCTCCTGAGCACGGCCCTCGACAGCGCGGTCGCGGCGATCGTGCTCATCATGGACGGCAAGATCGAGGAGGCCATGGCAAAATACAACTGACCCCCCGGCCCCGCGTCCCCGGCGCGTCCGTCCCGCCCGTTACAGACGGCAAGATCGAGGAGGCCATGGCAAAATACAACTGACCCCCCGGCCCCGCGTCCCCGGCGCGTCCGTCCCGCCCATTGTGATCGGCAAAACGGGCGGCCGTGGCAAAATACAACCGACTCCCCGGCGAATCCCCTTGCAAAATTTATTATTATCATTTCATGAGAGGGAACCTATGCTGCTGAAACTCATGGATGGCATCGCGCAGTTCCGACAGGTGCTCGAGGCGCTTGGGCGGCGTTTTGCCATGCCCATTTTTGCCGCGGGCCTCGCCGGGGCGCACCGCGCGATGCTCGCCTGCGCCGTCGCGGAACATACCGGGCGGCCCGTCCTCTTTATCACGCCGGACGAGGCCTCCGCGATCCGCGCCGCCGAGGATATGAACCGGTTCCTCGGCGAGGGGGCGGCGCTCTTTTACCCCGCGAGGGACTTCAACTTCCGCTCCACGGAGGGCGCCTCCGCCGAATACGAGCACCAGCGGCTCGCCGTGCTCGGAAACATTCTAAACGGAAGCTGCCGCGCGGTGACGGCGTCCGCCGAGGCCGCGTTGCAGTACACGATCCCGCCCGGGACCTACGCCTACAACACGATCACGCTCAAAAAGGGCGGCTCCGAGGACCTCGCGAAGCTCGCCGCGCGCTTTGTCCGCGCGGGGTACGAGCGCCGCGACGAGGTCGACGGCATCTGCCAGTTCTCGATCCGCGGCGGCATCCTCGACTTCTATTCCCCGCAGGCCGCCGCGCCGGCGAGGGCGGAATTCTGGGGCGACGAGATCGACTCGCTCGCCCATTTCGACCCCGAATCCCAGCGCCGTACGCGCGAGCTTGACTCGGCCGTGATCGCGCCCGCGCGCGAGGTGCTGCCCGACTCCCCCGAGCAGCTCCGGGCCATCCTGCTTGAGCAAAAGACGCTCCAGAAAGGCAAGCAGGGCGTCGCGGTCAAAAAACAGCTTGACGCCGACCTTTCGCGGCTCGAGGGCGGGCTCTCCGCCGCCGCGCCGGACCGCTACCTGCCCCTGATTTATAAGTTCCCGGCGACGCTCTTCGATTACTTCGAGGGGGCCGCCGTCTTCGCCGCCGAGTTCATCCGGCAGAAAGAGACGCTCAAGGCCCACGCGGGCCAGTGGAATATGGACGCCGCGATGCTCTACGAGGAGGGCATCCTGTTCCCGGGGTGCGACAGATTCGGCCTCGACTTTGAGGAATACTGCTCCGTGCTCGAAAGCTCCTACACCGTGCTCACGGACGTCTTTTTGCGCAGCGTCCAGGAGCTCCCGATCCGCACGGTCGTCGATTTCGCGGGCATCCAGCTCTCTCTTTGGAGCGGCGAGCTCTCCCTGCTGCTCGACGACGTGCGCGACTACCTGCTGCGGGAGTATACGGTCGCGATCCTCGCGGGGACCGAGCGCGGCGCGAAGGCGCTCGCCGCCGACCTCGCCGCGAGCGGGATCGAAGCGATCTGCGCGGAGGACGCCTTCGTCAAAAAAAGTCAGGTGTTCGTGCTCAAAGGCTCTTTGAGCGCCGGTATGGATTACCCGACGGCCCGGATCGCCGTCATCAGCCACGCCGGGGCCGCCGAGGGCGCGGGCAGGCGGCAGCGCAAGGTCCGCAAGGTCAAAAATCCGCTGCGGAGCCTCGACGACCTCACGCCCGGGGACTACATCGTGCACGTCAACCACGGCATCGGCGTCTACGAGGGCATCGTCAAGCAGGAGATCCGCGGCGTCGTCAAGGACTATATCTCGATCCGCTACGCGGGCACCGACCGGCTCTATGTCCCGGTCACACAGCTCGACCTCGTCTCCAAATACATCGGCGCCGGCGAGGACCGGGCCGTGCGCCTGAGCAAGCTCAACTCGGCCGAGTGGCAGAAGACCCGCGGCCGCGTCAAGGCCGCCGTCCGGGATATGGCCAAGGAACTGATCGCCCTCTACTCGAAGCGCACGCACGCGCCGGGCTACGCCTTTGGCGCGGACACGGACTGGCAGCGGGATTTCGAGGAGCGTTTCCCCTACGAGGAGACCGAGGACCAGCTCCGCTGCGTCGCGGAGATCAAGCGCGACATGGAGGAGCCCCGCCCGATGGACCGCCTGCTCTGCGGCGACGTGGGCTTCGGCAAGACGGAGGTCGCGGTGCGCGCGGCCTTCAAAGCCGTGATGGACGGCAAGCAAGCGGCCGTGCTCGTGCCCACGACGATCCTATCCTGGCAGCACTACCAGACCTTTTTGCAGCGGACCGAGGGCTTCCCGGTCACGGTGGAGCTGCTCTCGCGCTTTCGCACCGCGAAGCAGCAGGCCGATATCCTCAAGCGCCTGCGCTCGGGCGAGATCGACATCCTGATCGGCACGCACCGCATCCTGCAAAAGGACGTGATTTTTAAAGACCTCGGCCTCTGCGTGATCGACGAGGAGCAGCGCTTCGGCGTCGCGCACAAGGAAAGATTCAAGGAGCTCAAGACCTCGGTCGACGTGCTCACGCTCTCGGCGACGCCGATCCCGCGCACGCTCAACATGGCGATGAGCGGCATCCGCGACCTGTCGACGATCGAGGAGGCCCCGCAGGACCGCTACCCGGTGCAGACCTACGTCGTCGAGTACGACCGCGGGCTCGTGCTCGAGGCGATCAGGAAGGAACTGCGCCGCGGCGGGCAGGTGTTTTATCTGCATAACAACATCGACGACATCTCGGGCTGCGCCGCAAAGTTGCAGGCCGATCTGCCGGACGCCCGCATCGTCTTCGCGCACGGGCGCATGGCCGAGGAGGAGCTCTCCGAGATCTGGCGGAGCCTCGTGGATCAGGAGGTCGACATCCTCGTCTCCACGACCATCATCGAAAACGGCGTGGACGTCCCCAACTGCAACACCCTGATCGTCGAGAACGCCGACCGGCTCGGCCTCGCCCAGCTCTACCAGCTCCGGGGCAGGGTCGGGCGCTCCAACCGCCGCGCCTTCGCGTGGTTCACGTTCGTGCCCGGCAAGGCGATCACCGAGATCGCCCAGAAGCGCCTCGCGGCGATCCGCGACTTCACGCAGTTCGGCTCCGGGGTCAAGATCGCCATGCGCGACCTTGAGATCCGCGGGGCCGGCAACATCCTCGGCGCGAGCCAGCACGGGCACATGGAGGCCGTGGGCTATGATCTCTACGTGCGCCTGCTCTCGGAGGCCGTCGCGGAGGAGCGGGGCGAGCCGCTGCCGCCCGAGGCCGGGGAGTGTGCCGTGGACATCGCGCTCGACGCGCACATCCCGGAGAATTATATTTACAGCGTCAACCAGCGCATCGACGTCTACAAGCGCATCGCGGCGATCCGCTCCGAGGAGGACGCCCGCGACGTGATCGACGAACTGATCGACCGCTTCGGCGACCCGCCGGACGCGGTGCTCGGGCTCATCGAGGTGGCGACGCTGCGGAATCTCGCCTCCGCCCTCGGCGTCACGGAGATCAGCCAGAAGGAGACCGAGCTGCACTTCTACCCGCGCGAGATGGACCTCGAACGCGTGAGCATGGCCTCCGGCAAGCTCGGCGGCCGCCTGACGATGGACTTCGTCGGCGCCAAACCGCACCTCGTCTTCCGCATGAAGCCCGGCGAGCAGCCGGTCCTGACGATGAAAAAGGTCCTCACGGCCATGCGGTACGACACGGAGAGATAAAAACGCCCGGGGATCCGGCGCGGGCAAGGCCCGCTTCTCCCCTCCGCGGAAAATACGGTTTCGACCCGCCCGCCGGGAGTCCCGGAAGGCGGGTTTTTTGCCCGGGCGCGGGCGGTCTTTTTGCCCCGAAACCGCGCGCGGCCCCGGACCGCCGCACACCTGTTTTTCCGGAGGAAACAACTCCGTCAATTTTAAAATTTTTGCAGGATTTCTTTCATATAATACTTGATTTTTTGTTTTTTCCGTGTTATGATGTCCGCGAAAGAGAAACAGATCATATAATAACGATGGAACAGGTTGTTTTTGAAAACCGCGCCTGCCGAGTCAGAAAGGATGATGGACCATGTACATGATCTCGATGAACGATTTTCTCTGCCAGATCGAGGACCGCGCGCCCGAATACCCGACTTGGGCAAAAGACGAGGAAATTTATAACTGCGAGAACTACGACGCCGCCGTCACCAAAAAGAAATTCTCTCTTGTCAAAAAAATCTTCGGCGGCGCGTTCACTTCCCTGATCTGATCGCCGAAACGGATAAGACAAGCAAAGAGAGGCCCCCGGCATCCGGGAGCCTCTCTTTTTGCGCCTATTTGTCTTTGTACCGCGCACACCCGTAGCTTTGCCGATGTATTGCTTTATCAGACAAAAACGGTGGACATCCTGCAAAAGCGCCCGCGGAGGCATGGCCTCCGCGGGCGCTTTTTGTTGTGTTGTGGAGCGGGAACCCCGCCGCGGGAACGGCCCCCGCGGGGGCGGGATTTAGGGTTCGTCCCCGTCCTTGGGTTCCCCGGCGGATGCCTCATCCGGTTCCCCGGCGGTGAGAAATTTGGTGAACTCCTCCTTGGTGGGTGTATTTTTTTTGTCGGGGCCCTCTTCGATCTCGCCGGTCTCTTCGATCTCGCCGGTCTCCGCGGTTTCCTCGATCTCCTCCTCGCCCTCCTCGGTCGCCTTGGGCGGCACTTCGAGGCTCACGACGCGGCTGTTCTCCGCGACCTTCATGACGCGCACGCCGCTCGCGTAGCGGGACTGCACGTTGATCTCGTCGACCTTCATGCGGATGATGATGCCGTCGCTGCTGATCAGGATGATATCGTCGTCGTCGTCGACCGCGCGGATGCCGGCGACCGCGTCGCGGGCGAAGTTGCGCACGCCCTTGCCGCCGCGGTTCTGGATGCGGTAGTCCTCAAACGGCGTGCGGCGGCCCTGCCCGCCCTCGCTGACGGTCAGGAGCTTCGCCTCGCCGCGCACGACCTCCATGCCGACGATAAAGTCGTCCCCGTCGAGCGTGATCGCGCGCACGCCCCGGGCGGTGCGGCCGATCTCGCGGGCGTCTTGCTCGTTGAAGCGGATCGCCATGCCCTTGGAGGTCGCGACCACGAGGTCCTCTCCGCCGCAGGTGATCTGCACCCAGCGCAGCACGTCGCCCTCGTCGAGGTTGATCGCGATCAGGCCGGTCTTGCGGATATTTTTATAGGCGTCGATGCGGCTGCGCTTGATGACGCCGTTTTTGGTGAGCATACAGAAGTAGCCCTCGGACTCGTCGAGCGCGCCGACCTTGACGAGGGCGGTGACCTTCTCGTCGGGCTCAAGCGGCAGCAGGTTGACGATGTTGGTGCCCTTGGAGGAGCGCCCGCTGTCCTGAATC
>CAZAAR010000068.1:0-7477 GCA_964483415.1 uncultured Oscillospiraceae bacterium | reverse complement strand
CCCTCCGCGATGTATTTGCTGGCCTGACCCTCGAGCAGATCGTCGGGCGAGGAGCGCTTGTCGTCCTTGACAAAAAACAGCACTTTTTCAAAATAGCCGCCTTCCACGTTGTTGATTTCTATGATTTTCCGGTTCACACCTCGTACCATCGTCTTGCCTCCCGCCTTGGATTTTACGGTATTATCTTGCTTTTCCGTCTTCCGAATATTCACAGAAAAACAGCTTTTTCCACCCTCCAAAAGGATATTACAAAACGTATAACCCCGAAAAGCGATCCTGTGGAAAATTCGGTTGAAAAAGTTGAAAACCGGTCCCAAAAACGGCAGAAGCATGAAACACGGGGAGGCGTCCCCGACATAACATCCAGTTTCTTACATCCTACATAAAGTTGTCGTCCCTTTACGTGCTCGTCCGTTTTGTGAGAATTTTATCAAAACAATCCGAAAAAGATAAAAAAATGTTGAATTAAACGAAAACGGTGCGCGTAAAAAAGACATCTGTTTTCGGCGGAGAGTCTCCCGCCCGCGGATTGCGGAAAACGCGCGAATCCTGTATAATTTGGCTGTCGGAGGTGATCGCTTGGAGGTTGTTGCGCGCGGGGGCGGAGTTTCGGCCCGGGGCTTTGGCGGGATCTCGCTCGCAGAGACGTTGAGCTGCGGGCAGTGCTTCCGCTGGTCCAAACAGCCGGACGGCGGATGGAGGGGCGTCGTCCGCGGCGTCTGCCGGACCGTCTACGAGGAGCCGGACGGGCTTTTCATCGCCGGGGCGGACGGGGAGGAGTTTGAGCGCGTCTGGCTCGATTATTTTGATCTTTCGCGGGATTACAAAGGGCTCCGGGAGGCCTTTGCCGCCTGCCCGCTGCTCGGAGAGGCCTGCGCCTTCGCGCCGGGGATCCGCGTCGTCCGTCAGGAGCCGTGGGAGGCGCTGATCACGTTTTTGATCAGCCAAAACAACAACATTCCGCGGATCAAAGGCATCGTGGAGCGGCTGTGTTCGGCGTATGGGGACGAACTTCCGGAGGGAGCGCACGCGTTTCCGAGGGCGGAGACCCTCGCCGCGCTGGAGCCGGAGGCGTTCCGGGAGGCGGGGTGCGGCTACCGGGCCGCGTATCTCTCGGCCGCGGCGCGGGAGGTCGCCGAGGGCGGGCTCGATCTCGAGGCGCTCAAAGCGGCCCCGGTCCGCGAGGCGCGCCTTCGCCTGCTGGAGGTCCCCGGGGTCGGCCCGAAGGTCGCGGATTGCGTCCTGCTTTACGGCCTCGGGAAGGCGGAGCGCTGCCCGGAGGACGTCTGGATGAAGCGCGTGCTCGCGGCGCTCGGCGGGGAGATGCCCGGCTGCGCGGCGGGGGAGGCCGGCATCGCCCAGCAGTATCTTTTCTATTACGCCAGAAATTTTCCGCAAAAATTTAAAGCCCTTTGATAATTTATATGAACACGGTGAATTCGGCGGGTTTTCCTTGCTTTTGCGGGGATTCCGTCCTAATATAGAGATGGAAAATTTTTTTGAAAGGATGATCGAAATGCCGCTGGTTGGAACAAAGGAAATGTTCGCAAAGGCTTACGACGGCGGGTATGCCATAGGCGCGTTCAACGTCAATAACATGGAGATAATCCAAGGGATCACGGAGGCCGCCGCCGAGGAAAAGGCCCCGCTGATTTTGCAGGTCTCCAGCGGGGCCAGAAAGTACGCGAGGCCGGTCTACCTGAGGAAACTGGTGGAGGCGGCCGTGGAGGACACCGGCCTGCCGATCGCCCTGCACCTTGATCACGGTGACACCTTTGAGCTCTGCAAATCCTGCATCGACGGCGGGTTCACCTCCGTGATGATCGACGGCTCCAAACATACTTTTGAGGACAACATCGAGCTGACGAAACAGGTCGTCGAGTACGCGCACGCGCGCGGCATCTGCGTCGAGGGGGAGCTCGGCACCCTCGCGGGCGTCGAGGACGACGTGCGGGTGGACGACGAATCCGCCTCCTATACCCGCCCGTCGCAGGTCGAAGAGTTCGTCGGGCGCACCGGCGTCGATTCCCTCGCGATCGCCATCGGAACCAGCCACGGCGCCTATAAATTCAAGCCCGGCCACAAACCGGCGCTGCGCTTCGACATCCTCGAGGAGATTTCAAAGCGCCTGCCCGGGTTCCCGATCGTCCTGCATGGGGCGTCCTCGGTCCCGCAGGAGTGGGTCAGGGTCGTCAACGAACACGGCGGAAAGATGCCGGACGCCGTCGGCGTGCCGGAGGAGTTGCTCCGCGAGGCCGCCGGAATGGCCGTGTGCAAGATCAACATCGACTCCGACATCCGTCTCGTCATGACGGGGAGCATCCGGAAATATCTCGATGAGCATCCCGACGCTTTCGACCCGCGCGCGTATCTGAAGCCCGCCCGCGAGAATATCAAGGAGCTCGTCCGCCACAAGCTTGTCGACGTGCTCGGCTGCGCCGGGAAAGCATAATTCTTTTATAAAAGAATAAACGCCGCCGCGCCCATGCCGGGCGCGGCGGCTCTTTGTATGTGGTTTCCATGATTATCGAAAGCCCGGGTCCCTTCCCAGGCCCTGTCGGGTTTCGACCTCCGTGGGCGCGACGGAATCCGAAGCAAAAGGCCCTGCGGCCCGCGCGTTTCAGACTGCGCCCTCACGCGGGTGCGCGTTTTCCGGGGAAGCCGAATCGCCGCCGGCTGCGTCCCCTCCGGTCACGACCGGCTTACGGGGATACGGCGTCTCACTGCGGCTCGTTCCCGCCGAGAAATCTATCCATCAGCAGGGAGGCGGCGGTCCCGATCGCAAAGCAGAAAACCGCGAGCAGGGTCTCCCCAAGGCCGCCGTATGCCCGCGGGATGATATAGATGGTAGACGCCAGAACGATGCCCATGATCGTGTGATACGAAACGCCATACCGCGTCTCGAACAGGTGGTTGATGAGCTTCGCGGTCAGGGCGACCACGACGAGGATGCCGGCGCCCATCGGGATCAGCACGCCGGGGTCGAGCGAGGCGATCCCCTCCGTCATCGGCTGGTAGAGGCCGAGAGAGATCAGCATGGAGGAGGAGGTCATCCCGGGCACGACGAGGCTCAGGCCCCAGAGGACCCCGCAAAAGAGGAACCACCAGATGCCCGGCTGCAAATCGGCGCGGAACGTGAACTCCGAGAGGAGCAGGGAGGAAAACGAGAAAACAAAACCGGCGGCGAAGCCGATCCAGGAGGCCGCGCCGCGGCCCTGTTTCCCGGAATCCCGATAGAGCTTCGGGAAGGTGCCCGCGATCAGCCCGATGAACAGGCAGACCGCGAGCAGGGAAGAGGCTTGGAACACGATCGCGATGATCTTGGCAAAGGAGAAGAAGCCGATCCCGCAGCCGATTGCGACCGGAATAAACATTCGATAATACCGCAGGAAGTTTCGCTCCGGATGGGACAGCAGCGCCATCATCGGCCGGTAGAGCCCGAACGTGACGCAGAGCACGCCGCCGCTGATGCCGGGCAGGATTGCGCCGCCGCCGATCATGATCCCCTGAAACAGGCGGATCATCCAGAGCGAAAAGGGGGACTGCTTTTTTTGAGCATGAGATTCCATGCGATTCCTCCATCCGTTGGCAACATCTCTGCTATATAATTTACCACGTTGCCGGGAAATTGTACACAGAAAAAGAAAAAGCCCCTCCGCGCGGGGCGGAAAGGCTTTTATTCCCCAAAAACTTATTTGATTTCGACGGAGGCGCCGGCCTCTTCGAGTTTCTTTTTGATCTCGTCGGCATCGGTGGCGGAGACGCCCTCTTTGATGGCCTTCGGGCAGGCGTCGACGATCTCCTTGGACTCTTTGAGGCCAAGCCCGGTGATCTCTTTGACGGCCTTGATGACGTTCATCTTGGTCTGGCCGACATCGGTGAGAATGACATCCCAACTGTCTTTTTCGGCCGGGGCGGCCTCGGCGGCGGCGGGGCCGGCGGCGGCGGCCGGGGCGGCGGCGGAGACGCCGAATTCCTCGCAGATCGCCTGAACAAGTTCGTTAAGTTCGAGCACGGTGAGGGCTTTGATTTCTTCAATAAATTTCTGAGTTTTTTCAGAAGCCATTAGAATGTACCTCCTGTAATTTTATAAAGTAGAATGTGTTTCGGGCGATCAGGCGACTTCGCCTTGGTTGCCGCCGTTTTCTTTTTCGGCGACGGCATTGAGCGCCACGGCGAGCCCTCTGATCGGGCCGCTGAGCGCGCTGACGAGCATCGAGAGAAGCCCCTCTCTGCCGGGCAGCTTGGAGAGCGCGATGACCTGGGCGTCGTTCATGATCTGGCCTTCCATAAATCCGGCTTTGATCGTGAATTTGCCTTTGGAGTCCGCGGCGAATTTGCCGAGGATCTTGGCCGGTGCCATCGCATCCTCGCCGCCGAGGGCGAGCGCGGTGCTTCCGGAGAGCGTGTGGTCGAGCCCCGTCATGCCGAGCTCGTCGAGCGCGTGGCGGAGGATTGAGTTCTTGACGACGGCGTAATGGACGCCGGCCTGACGAAGATCCCGGCGGAGAACGGTGTCTTTCGCGACATTGATGCCGGTATAATTGACCAAAACTCCGGAGGACGCGTTCTTCAGCTTTTCAACGAGCTGCGCAACCGTCTCTTTCTTCTGCTGCAAAATAAGTTCACTGGACATAAGTTTCACCTCCTGCGAAAAGATAGGGAGTAAAAAAAAACTCCCTCCGCGAGCCGTGGAAGGAGCGTTATCCTCAAAAGAAACACTCATCCTCGGCAGGCCGGTCACCCGTTTAAGCGCAAGCGCACCTGCTGTCTTTGGACAGCGTTACAATTATATTTGAGAAATATAAAAATGTCAAGGGATTTTGACGGGAAAGCGCGATAAATTTGCGCGCTTTTTAATTATTTTCGCAGCCGCCGGTCAGAGGTTTTTCTTTTTCCGGATCGAGCCGTATTTTTTGTGATTGTAATTGCGCACGACCATCAGCGCGATATAGAGCAGGAAGATGATCAGGAGCATCACAACGACGAATTTGAACCAGAAGGAGCGGGTGATCTGCGAGAAGGAATCGAGGCCGCTGAGCAGCTCGCTCTGTTTGACGTCCTCGGCGGAGAGCAGCGGGATCGCGCCGATCTCCTCGCCCGAGGAGATGAAATGCAGCGTGCCGATGTGGTCCCCCTTGTTGACCGGCGCGTTGACGTACTCCGGCAGCTCGTACTGATAGGTGATCGAGCCGACGTCGATGTCGGAGGGCAGCAGCGCCACGTAGTTTTCCCCGGCCATCAGCTGCAAATGGTCCTTCTGCCACGCGAGTTCCAGCGGGACCTCGCCGACCTGATCGCCGTAGTTGATGACGGATTTCACCTCGAATTCGGAGAACGCCCAGACGTAGAGGTTTTTGGCGTCGACCATCGCGAGGTTGTAGGTGTCCTGATCGAGCTCGAACGGCGCGCCCATGTCGATCTGATAGTAGGAATACCCGTCTTGAGAGGCGTAGGAGGCCGCGCACCGGCCGGTGTCCTTGCTGTACCCGACCTTGATCCCCTTGGCGGCGGCGTAATAGTGGACGTTGCCCCGGATGAGCAGGCCGTTGTCGGAGTTCCACGTGAGGTTGGTGTGGACGCTCGTCTCGCCGCTGCGGTAGGTGGTCTTGGAGACGGTCTCCGCGAATTTGTCCAGGCTCATCGCGTATCTCGCGATCAGGTACATATCGTAGGCCGTCGTGTAGTTGGCGGTGTCGTGCAGGCCGTGGCAGTTTGTGAAATTGGTGTCGACGGCGCCGAGATCCTTGGCCTTTTCGTTCATCATCGCGACAAAATCATCCTGACTGCCGGCGATCAGCCCCGCGAGCGCCATCGCGGCGTCGTAGCCGGAGGAGATGACCATGGCGTGGAAAAGCTGGTCAGCCGTCAGGATCTCGCCGGCGGTGAGGCCGGTCAGGATCGTGCCGCCGCGGTTTTCGTACAGATAATTTTGCATGGAGGTGGTGAAAGCGGCCTCGGCGTTCCAGCCGCCCGCGCTCCCGATGTGCTCGGCCACAACGATCGCGGTCATGATCTGCGTGAGCTCGGAGGGGTACATCCGCTGGGCGGAATTTTTCTCATACAGCAGGTTTCCGTCCGCGTCGGCGAGGTAGACCGCTTCGCTTTTTACCTCCGTGGGCGGGACATAGCGGAGCGTGGCGTAGGCGCGGATGCTCAAGCTGCCCAAAAGCAGCGCCAACGCCATCAGAGCGGAAAGAAAAGCGGCGGCCCTCTTCATGGAAACACCTCCGAAACTGAAGGGGCCCGGCGGCCCGAATTCAGAAATAATAGTTGCAGACATTCGCTTTTGTCTGTTATACTGACATTATATCAAAATTTGCGCGTGGATGGAATAGGGAATCTTTGAATTATTTATGAAAAGAGGGATCCCGGGATGGGGGAGGAATACCGGTTCTGCGCGGCGGCGCGTTCCCGGCTCCCGGGCGGGCGGCTCGCCGCCCGCGGCATCCGGCCGGAGACGGCGGCGAGTTTCGGAGGAAGCGAAAGATGATCTATATTTCCGGCGACACCCACGGGGACCTCGAGCGGTTTCGCGGCGCCAAACTGCGCAAGCTCAAAAAGCATGACACGCTGATCGTCTGCGGCGATTTCGGCTTTGTCTGGGACGGCTCCGAGCGGGAAAAGCGGGACCTCGCCTGGCTCTCGCGCCGCAAATACACGATCGCGTTCGTCGAGGGCGCGCATGAAAGCTATACGCTGCTCAACAACTGCGAGGTCGTGGATTTCTGCGGCGGAAAGGCGAGGCAGGTCGCGAAAAACGTCTACCAGCTGATCCGCGGAGAGATTTTTGAGATCGAAGGCAAAAAGATTCTGGCTTTCGGCGGCGGCGACGACGAGGAGACCGACCTCATGGATCTTGACGACTGCCCGGAATTCCAGCGCCTGCCCAGCGACGGCGACATCGGCCGCGCGTTCCGAAATCTCGAGGCCGCCGGCGGCGCGGTGGATTATATCGTGACCTATGACGCCGGTTTCCGGCTGCGCGGTTTTCTCCAGACGGAGGCCGACTGCTTCAATAACCTCCATGCGTTTCTCGACGAGCTCGGCGCAAAGTGCCGCTATTCCAAGTGGTTTTTCGGGTGTTTTCACCTCGACCGGCGCATCCCGCCGCGGTATTACTGCGTCTACCGGGAGGTGCTCGACGCCGAGACGGGAAAAGAAAGTGAATGGGATTGACAACGGGGTTTTTTCATATTATAATATCCCGGAATAAGGGAGTAATCGGCGCGATAGCGCGGCAAAGTCAACATACTGGATTTTATCCTGGCTTTGTTTGAAATGATGAGACTTATCCGCCCGGAGCGGATAAGTCTTTTTGTATAACCCTTTTTATGACGAAAGGAGCGTCGCAGTTGGGCTTTTTGGAACTTTTCGCGATCGCGGTCGGCCTCTCGATGGACGCGTTTGCGGTATCCGTCTGCAAGGGCCTCGGCGTCGGGACGGGGAAGTTAAAATATGCGCTCTGCGCGGGCCT
>CAZAAR010000067.1:0-7812 GCA_964483415.1 uncultured Oscillospiraceae bacterium | reverse complement strand
TCTTATGCCCTTTTAGGGCTCGTTCAAGCCACCCGTTTTACGGGTGGTATTGACTCTTGGCGGGACGATCGGGATCGCCGCGGTCCTGCCCGCGTATTTCGGTCTGGCGGAGCGTTTAGGCACCTACAGCGCGGTCGTTTTCATCGCCGTGCCGGGCCTGTGCGGATTCGGCCTTTTCCATAAGACATACAGATTTTACGCATGAGCATGATGGTTTTTCCATTTCCTCTATAACAAAGTGACCCGGGAGAGGAAGATGAGCATGGCGGTGGAGGAGCGGTATCTTCCGGACATGGAGGCGATCCTGTCGCGCCGGCATGACAGCGGGGGCGGGCGTAAACCCGCCGGACGCGGCGTCGTATTTATAGACGTTCACGCGCGTACCCTCGGCGATGTCGGTTGTAACCGCGGAGGAGCGCGAAAAAAGACGCGAGGACGCCCTTTTCCATGGACCGTTCCGTCTTTGCCATGCCGTGGCCCCCTTTTTCCGGATGTGTTGCGGCGTTCGGGCATTTTAAATTTAAGATAAAAATATTATAAAGGTTCCGTCGAGGGGCCGCAAGGCCTCCCGCGCATTTTTCTTGCCGGTGATCGGCGCGTTTCCGCGGCCTCCTTTTAAAACGGGCCTTTCTGTGATAAAATAACCTTTGTAAAGGGCAAAAAACGTCCGCCGGGCGATCCGGCGGATGGAATAAAATAGACAGGGGGAATCATCCGTTGAGAAAAACCGGACGTTTTGCGGCCATGCTCGCGGCGGCGCTGATCCTGCTCGCGGGATGCGCATTCCGGCAGGGCCCGGAGAACATGGGGGAGCCGGAGACATCGGCTCCGGCGGCGGAGTCGTCCGCGGGGGAAGCGGAAAGCGGCCGGGAGCCGAGCAATATGACCATCGCGGAACTGCGCACGTCCGAGGTGGATGCTTATCTGCCGGGACTTGAGCCGGAGATGGAGACGGAGGGCGTCGTCTGGTACCCCGGCAATCAGAAGGTGTTTTTCCGCGACGTCGCCCTCGAAAACGGCGACACCCGCCACCTGACCGGCATACTGACCACGGACAAAAATTGGAACCATGCCCTGATCGTCACCGTCGCGGACAGCGACCCGGACGGATACGTCTACCTGCCCTACCGGGAGGCGCGGACGGCCGGGCTGGACTATATTCGGGACGAGGAGAGCCGCAGCGTTGTGCCGGAGGTCTGGCAGATCGAGTGGCTGGATCAGCGGTATTTTTATATCTCGTCGCCGGCGAACATCGGGCTCTTTGACGGCGAGACCGGGGAGCTCGTCTCGGCGAGCCGCGACGCGTGGGAGATCTACTCGCGGGCGGCCGGTCACGACCGGGCCTATTTACAGCCGGTCAACGAGGTCTACGCCGTCGGCGGTAAGGCCTACTACACCGGCTTTCGCGACCCGGAGCGGCTCAACACAAACGGCAGCCTGTTCGAGCTCGGCCTCTCGGGGGAGCGGCTTCTGACCGACGACGCCTATTGCGTCGTCGGCGCCGCCGAGGGCGCGGTGGTATTTCTCCGGACGCTCCCGGGCAAGGACGATCAGACCCCGTCCGCGAGCGGTCTCTATTTTTACGATCTGGCGGCGGACGAGGCGTTGGGGATCTTCACGGACGTCCGCTATGAGCTGGACGGCGAATATAGCACCGTCGGCGGGCAGGTGCTCGGCAACGAATGGGCGGGCAAGCAGTGGAATTACGACCATCCCGGCTTTGTGGTGGAGGGCAATACCGTTTTGTTCTATGTCTCCCGCATCGCGGACGGCGAGGTCGACCGGTACGCGTACGATCTCGCGTCGCGCAGGCTGGAAAATCAGGGCGTGATCGCGCGGGCGCGGTAGGCGACTCCATCGCCGTCCCCGCCGACGGTTGTTCTTTCCTTCGCTTACGGGGCAAAGCGCGCTGTCTTTGGCCCGTTTTTTGGCTCGGTTTGGTTTTTGGGAGGGGCGCCGGGTGGGCGGCGCGGCGAAAAACGGCGCGAAAAATATCCGGCGGACGCTTTGCCGTCCCGCCGACGGAATCCGGATTCCTCCGCATACATAAAATTCCTGTTTCCTGTGCAGACTAAGCGTGCATGGAAGATCCATACAAAAAACTTAGTTGTTTTCCGGGAACGGAAATCATAGGAATGGAGGAAAAAACAAATGAAAAAAACAATCGCTCTTTTGATGGTCTGCGCGCTTTTAGCGGCCCTGACGGGTTGCCGGAACGGGGGAACCCCGGCCCCCGGTTCCTCGTCCTCGGCCCCCGGCGCGCCGTCTTTGGCTTCGGAGAACCCCAATGTGCCGCAGTCCGACGCCTCCGGGACCGTGTAACGGAGGAGGGAAACGGATGAAGAAAGCCGTCGCTTTTTTGATGGTCCGCGCGCTTTTAGCGGCCCTGACGGGCTGTGGGAACGGGGGAATCCCGGCCCCCGGTTCCTCGCCCTCGGTCCCGGAGAGCTCTGCGGAGTCTCAGATGAGCATCGCGGGAAGCGCATGAACGGGCAGGGAAAACATGAACGGAGGGAAAAACGGATGAAAAAAGTGATCGCTCTTTTGATGGTCTGCTCTTTTCTGGCGGTCTTAGCGGGCTGCCGGAACAGAGGAACCCCGGCCCCCGGCACCTCGTCATCGGTCCCGGAGAGCTCTGCGGCGTCGCAGGAGGGCGCCGCGGTAGGCGACTATTTTCCGATCACGAACGACACAAGCTATGTCTATCAGGGCGAGGGAAGCGAGTACGCCTCCTATACGGTCTATAACGATTACACTTCGTCAACTCAGATCCAGCAGAGGATCGACAACGGCGGCACCGTCGTCGCGAAGGTGATCACCGTCTCGGACGGGAAAGCGGTGCGGACGTTTTCGCGCGGGGAGACCTACCACCGGCAAAGTTATATGGGGGAGACCGGCGGGGAGGAGATCCTCCTGATGGAGCCGATCGTAAAGGGCACCACATGGACGCTCGAAGACGGCGGCACGCGGACGATCACCAACCTTTCGGTGCCGGTTTCCACGCCCTCCGGGGATTACGACGCGATCGAAGTCACCACGGAGGGAACGAATACCTCGGCCAGGGAATACTATGCCAAAGGCGTGGGGCTCGTCCGGGCCGTCTATCCGATGGGAGACGCCGAAGTCTCCTCCACGCTCGGTTCGGTCCAAAAGAACGTGCCGCTGACGCAGAGCGTCCGGCTCTTTTATCCCGACGCGGCGGGCAAGAAGATCGTGTACGAGGACAGGGAAATCGAGTTCCGTACGAACGACAGCACCGGGGACGTCCTCGCGGCGGCTTATAAAGAGGCCCCGGCCGGGACGACGGCGGTCCTTTTGGGCGATACGGAGATCAAAAGCCTCGTCCTCGACGACGAGGGCGTGGCGAAGCTCGATCTGAGTCAGGCGTTTCTCACGGAGGTTAAAAAACTGCCCGGGAGCGAGGAGAAGATCCTGCAAAGCATCGCCGACACCGTCGGGTATTATTTCGGCGCCGACAAGGTGGCGCTGACGGTGGAGGGCAAGCCGTATGATTCCGGGGCGATCGCCTTTGATGAGGACGAGTCCCTGAAGACGGATTTTAAGGGCGCCGCGCCGTTTTCCTCTTGAGCATGCGTGTTACTAAGGGAAGTTTATATCAAAGCGAAGAGCCGCCGGCGGGAGCCGGCGGCTCTTCGCTTTGGCTCCGCGCGGGAGAGTCCGGCATATGCCCGGCCCCGCGCCGCCGCGTTTCCGCGCGCCCGACAAATGGGACGGGGCGATACCGCCCGCCGGTGAGCCCGCTTTTTTTGTAAAAGGATTCCTTTCCCGGATACATAATTCCGCCTGCGCCGGTCAGAATAGTGAATGAACGGAACCAATCTTTGCAAAAATTCGGCCGCCGCTTCGCCGGAAGAGAGCGGAAAACGCGGAATCCCCGGACCGGGCGACGGGAAGGGGAAACGCGCTGAAAGGAGCGCTATGCAGACGCAGATACAGTTGAGCCAAAAGGAGAGGATGCTGCTCGAGGACGAAAAAAAGCAGGAGGATCTGTGCGTCATCAAGTATAAAAACTACGCGGAACAGGCGAAAGACCCGATGCTGAAGCAGCTTTTCACGACGCTTTCCTCCGAGGAGCAGCACCATTACGATATGCTGGACCAGATGCTTCAGGGGAAGCAGCCCGATATGGCCCATTCGCCGCAGCAGGGTCAGGGATATCAGGCGCCGCCCTCCAAGCAGCAGGACGCGGCGCAGGCGCCGCAGTCGAACTATCAGGGCGCGATGGGCAACACCGGGGACAAGATCCTCTGCAACGACCTCCTGGCGACCGAGAAATTCGTCTCCGGCACCTACGACACCGGGATCTTTGAGGCGGCCAACCCGACGGTCCGGCAGACGCTCCAGCATATCCAGCAGGAGGAGCAGCACCACGGCGAGCAGCTCTTCAATTATATGAACAGCCACGGCATGTATCAGGTGAAGTAATCAAACAGAAAGAACCCCGGAGCGGCAGAAGCCTGCCTTCCGGGGTTCTTTTTATTGGGATCTGGCGGCGCGCGCCGCCGCATCCGCCTCCGCTCTGGTGTGCTGGACGTCCCCGATCGGATGGACGGGCGGCGCGTAGATGTTGGAGAGCTTCAGCGGATGGGGCCCGATGTTAAAAACCTCGTGCCACATGCCGGCCGGCACAAAGACCGTATCGCCGCGGCCGAGACGCTTTTGGACGCCGAGGTGTTCCCGGTCGGTCCCGGTCTGGATGGCGCCCTGCCCGTCCTCCACCCGGGTCATCTGGTCCATTCCGATATGGACCTCCGCGCCGTTGGTCTCGTTGACCGGAATGCTCATCAGCGTCAGCTGCATATGGCTCCCCGTCCATAAAGCGACGCGAAAATTCTGGTTTTGCCACGCCGCCTGCGGGATATTGACGATGAGAAGTTCCGGAGTGAGGTTGTTTTCCACAGGCTGTTCCAGACGGTTTGGCCTGCCGCGGTCATTGATAAACGGAAATTGAGACATGGCGCCCTCCCCCTACCATTTCTATTGCGAAAACGAACCACCGTCAGGAAACGGCCGCTTTCCTTTATTATATATTCATGTCCGCGCCGAACTATTTTCCTTTTCCATAAAAATTCCGCGCGAAAGGGGTCTCCCTCCGCGCGGAAACAGTATGTAAAGTATATATACTTTACATACTGTAAACGTAGATTTTTAGGCCGGACTTTGCCGTTCGGCCCCTTTTTGTCGGCCGCGGCTGAATTTCTTTCCTTGTAAACTCGCGCGCTCAAAAAACGGCGCTGTTATCGGGTCCTGCTCGCTCTTTTTTGCCACAAAGCATCAGAATCGGCGATTTCCCAACGCTATCCTTTTTTCAAACGGGAACGTCCCGTCAAAAAAAGAAAGGATGATACGCATGAACGCATACATGGGGGCGGCAAAGGAGGCCGCGCCGCGGGGAGCGGCCGGAAAGGCGGGGGACGGGCGATGAAGATGTGCAAAAGGGCGGCGCTGTGCGCCGTTGGGAAAATCAAGGTCGAGTCCGTGAGCACGGCGGCGCACACCGCGGCAGGCGTCCCCGCCCTCACATGGGAGGCGCTTTCAAAATACAGCAAAGCGGTTTCGCGGGACACGGGCCACGCCTATTCCAACGCCACACGGTCGGTCACGTTTACCGACGGTCTGACGCTCGGCGTCGGGGATTACCTGAATATCACGATCGACGGGGAGACCTATCAGGTGGATCTCCTTGGTTTCCGGCACGACTTGGTGACGGACCCGGCCGCGTACGGCGGGGCCTATGCCGGCATCACCTGGCAGCTGCACCACTGCTATGCCACCGAATACGCAATGAACCCCTCGAGCTCCAACGTCGGGGGGTGGACGTCCTGCGAGATGCGGACGGTCCGGATGCCCGCGTTTTGGGACGGGCTTTCAGGCGATCTGCGGGCCGCGATCGTTTGGGTCGATAAACTGGCGAGCGCCGGAAACAAAAGCGCGGCCATCAGCACCAGCAGCGACAACCTGTTCTTACTCTCGGAGTACGAGGTCTTCGCGAGCACCAACCAATCGTTTCCGGGGGAGGGCGAGCAATACGCCTACTGGGCGGCGGCGACCAACCGCAAAAAGACGCTGCCCGGGGGAGGCATTCGGGCTTGGTGGGAGCGATCTCCCGAAAACACCGCGACTTCCTACTGGGCCTGCGTACGCACGGACGGACTTTCAGGCGACGATACCGCAAAGACGGTCCACGGCGTCGCGTTTGCGTTCTGCACATGACGGGCGTCGGCGGCGCCGGCCATAAAAGAGAGCGTCGGGGAGCCGGCGAGGGAATGCGCTTCTGGCCTGACCACAATTTTGACCATTTCGCGATATCTACCGCGCGTCTACCGGGTTTCTGCCAACCATAAAACAGGGCAAAAAAAGATCCGCAGAGATGAGCCTAAAAGGGCTTACCTATGCGGGTCTTTTTGGAGCTGGCAATGTGACTCGAACACACGACCTGCTGATTACGAATCAGCTGCTCTACCGACTGAGCTATGCCAGCGTCTATGCTCTTTGGGAAAGTTTCCCGGAAAAAGCCTCCGCGCGCGGGCGTGACGCGCCGCTTTACGAACGTAGTTTATTATAACGGAAACCGGTCCCTCCGTCAAGCGTTTTCCCATAAAAAGAAAAAAGCGGAAATTCATAATTTTCTAATAAATTCAGGGCGCTTCTATGGTATACTAAATCCACTTAAACGGTATTGGAAGGTGCGTCATCCGGATGAGCGGAAACGGCAACGCGGTCCTTAGGAATAAAAAACAGCATCGGATTCTCCGCATTGCCGCGCTGGCCGCGGCCGTGCTTCTTCTTGCCGTCGGCATCACGGCGGCGTGGCAGAGGGTCGAAAACGAGCGGGTCTCCGCCGGCAAGGAGGGAAGCTCCAAGTTTGCCGAGGCGGTCTTCGGCTTTGTGAACCTCCTAAACGACCTCACGCATAAAGAGGATGAGGGCGAATCCGCGCCGGAGGCCGCGCCCTCGGTGCCGGAGGGGACCGAATCGGGGAGCGGCCCGGAAGGCGAAAGCGAAAAACCGTCCCCCGAAGGGGAGGCGGAGGAGGCCGCGCTTCCGGCGTGGGGCCTCTTGGCGGAGAGCGAGCCGAAGGAGCTCTCCTATTTTGAAGATACGGTCCTGATCGGCGACGCGGCGGCCCTCGGCGCGAAAGAAAGCCGGAGTTTCGGCGGCGCCTCGTTCCTTGCGAGCGCGGTCGTCAACGCCGACACCATTCTCTCGAAGAAAGTCGTCCATTCCGGCGGGGAGAGCCTTTCGATCCCCGGGGCGCTGGCCGCAGGAGAAACCGCCGATCGGATTTATATCCTCATGAGCGTGGAGAGCATCGGCTGGATGGACGTGCCGACCTATACAAAGAAATTTTCCGCGTTTCTGGACGCGGTGATCGCCGCCAAGCCCGGACGCGACCTATACCTCGTCTCGATGCCGCCGGTCAACGAGGGGCTCTGCGCCGAGCGCGGCGACGAGTTCCGCAACGCGGACATCGACGCGATCAACGAGAAATTCCTCGCCATGGCCGGGGAAAAGGGATTTTGGTATGTGAACGCCGCCGAGGCGCTCAAGGACGGCTCGGGCGGCCTTCCCGCGGACGCCGCGGGCGACGGCGTCACGCTGGAAACCGCCGCGTATGAGACCCTGCGGGACTATCTCCTGCGCCATACCGCCCGCTGAAGAAATGAAAAAGCTCCGGAGTTCCCGAGAAGGGGATCTTCGGAGCTTTTTTTACGGTGCTCATTCGGGTCGGACCCGCCTGGGGCCCCTGTTTGGGGGCCTTCGGAGCTATTTTTACGGTGCTCATTCGGG
>CAZAAR010000066.1:0-8047 GCA_964483415.1 uncultured Oscillospiraceae bacterium | reverse complement strand
CCTTCGCGATCAAGACTGCCGCCGACGCCGAAGGCAACACCCTCGGCCTCAAGTATGGCTTCATCAAGGAGTACGCGGGCTATCACAACATCCCCTGATTCCCAACCGGGATTCACCCAAAAAAGACGGGGCTTCGGCCCCGTCTTTTCTTATGCGTTTTTTGGGCCTTCCGCGTTTCGCGGCAGGAGGATACGGGAAGCCCCCGGCCGCGCGGAAGGAGACTTCCCCGCCACGCAAGAGCGCGTTCCCCGCCGGGCGCGTGGAAGGGGAAAACTGCCGCCGCGCCGCCCTCACCGTCAGCTTTGGTGGGAGCCCCGGGCCGCGCGGAAGGAGACTTCCCCGCCACGCAAGAGAAGCGTTCCCCGCCGGGCGCGCGGAAGGGGAAAACTGCCGCCGCGCCGCTCTCACCGTCAGCTTTGGGGGAGCCCCGGGCCGCGCGGAAGGGGAAAACTGCCGCCGCGCCGCTCTTGCCGTCAGCTTTTGAGGGAGCCTCGGACCGGGCGATACCCGGCGGGGCAGGCGGCGGGCCTTAAAAAGATGCGAGGCGGGCCCTGTTTTTTTATCTTGACGCCTCGCCGCGGCACAACAAAAAGAAAGCCGGGACCTGACGCCCCGGCTTTCTTTTTGTTTTCCTTTATTCCTCCATCGCAAGGTAGCAGTTGGCGTAATAGTGGAGCAGGATCTTTTTGAAATCCCAGCCGTCGTTCTTCGCGTAGTCGATCGCGCCGTATTGGGAGAGGCCCACGCCGTGGCCGTAGCCCTCGCACTCGAAGATGAGCTCGTCGCTCGAGCTCTTATACCGGACGGTGAAGGCGGTCGATTTGAGCACGGTGGAGCCCAGACAGTTCTCCCGGAGCTTGCGGGCCGTGGTGGTCTTCCCGCCGAGCCGGATCTCGTTGATGTAATCGGTGTCCTCCCAGTAGCTGAGGATCTCGATCCAGCCGCCGGGATCCCCCTTGAGCGTGATGCCGAAGCTGTCGGAGACCTGCTCGGCAAACTCATCCGAATCGATCTTCAGCGTGGAGGTCGCGTCATCGTATTTGCTCTTCACGGAGAGCAGGTTGCGGTTATGATAGCCCCAGACCCATTCCGCCGCGGCCGTGACGCCGCAGCTTTCGGCGGAATATACCGCGTAGATGTATTCGTCGGACCGATCGTCTAAAATGACGCAGCCGATGACCGCTTTGACCGCGGCCTTGACGTCGGCGGTGACCGGCGTCTTTAAAAACGCGGTCAGGTTGTTGCCGGCTCTTTTTATGTAGGTAAACGCGGCGACCGCGTGCGCTTTGGTGGCCTCCTCCGGGCATCCTCCGCCGATCTCCGCCATGACGATCTGGCAGACGGCGTCGTATTCGGACATCTTTTTGCCATTGACCGTGGCCTTGTTCTCCAGAGAGCTCTCGTAATACGGGCTTTCGTCGTCCAGATCCGGCAGCTCGCTCCCGTCCTCCTCGTCCTCCTCTTGCGAGGACGGCTCCTGCCGCGGAACCTTGATGACCGCGGGCGCGGACGGCGCCTCGGATGAGGGCTCCGGCGCGGAGGAGGACACGGCCTCGGACGAAGATTCGGGCACGGAGGAGGACATAGCTTCGGACGAAGTTTCCGTCTCGGACGAGGATTCCGGCGCGGAGGAGGACAGGACCTCCGACGAAGCCTCCGCCTCGGACGAGGATTCGGGCGCCGAGGAGGACAGGACCTCCGACGGAAGCTCGGCCTCGGACGAGGACTCTTCTATGGCGAAGAGGGCCGCCCCCGAGGATCTGCCTCCGTTTAAGAAGGTGGTCCACCGCTCCTGCCCGGCATCCGAGCCGAAATAGACGGCAAGGCCCGCCCCGGCCGCGAGCAGCGACCCCAGCGTCACGAGCAGGGGCAAGATCAGTTTGTGTCTCCATTTGCTTTTTAACAAATCGGATCCTCCTTTATGGATCGCCGGGCCTGTCCGGCCGGGCGGCCCCGCCCCCGGTCACGGACGAGGAAACAAAGCGGAATCTCCGCAAAAGGCAAACGGCGGGCTGGGGGTTCGCCCGCGTCCCGCCGTAAAGCAATTCTGTCTGTCAGGGGAGGGAGCTCCCGCCGGAGGCAACGCTTCCGCCGCTTTGCGGTACGCCGGAGGAGTGCTCCGGCGTGGAAGAGTGCGGCTCGGAGGAGATCGGCGCGGCGGAACTCTCCGGCGTCGAAATGACTTCCGGCGTCGAAATGACTTCCGGCGCGGAAGAGGACTGCGGCGTGGAAGACGACTGCGGCGCGGAGGACGACTGCGGCGCGGAGGACGACTGCGGCGCGGAAGAGGACTGCGGCGCGGAGGACGACTGCGGCACAGAGGACGACTGCGGCACAGAGGACGACTGCGGCGCGGAGGACGACTCCGGCGCGGAAGACGACTCCGCCTTGGAGGAGGATTCCGTTTTGGAGGAGGAGTACTCCTCCTCGCTCTCCGGTTCGCTCTCCGTCTCCGAGCTCACCCCGGACTCATAGACCGCGTCCGGATCGGCGGCCTGATTCTGGGAGACGGCCGTGTACCACGCCTGCGGCATCAGCGGGTTCGGATTATAAGAGGCGCCCGAGGTGTCGATCGCGTCGACTTTTTCGCCCTCGCGGACCATCCGCGCAAAGATCACGAACCGGGCGTCCTTGAAGTCGTAGGAGCAGGTCGACAGCGTCAGATAGGTGTCTCCCGCGTTATAATCGACGCCCGTCAGGATCAGGGTGCGCTTGCCGATCTCGGCGACGAACGCCTCCTTGGCGCTCTCGGTCTTCGCGTTGATGAAATTGGTGTAATCCCAGATCGGGCCATCCTTCTCGTAGGCGTTTGTGATCACGATGCCCACGACCAGCCAGTCGTGCTCCTCGTAGATCGTATCGAAGTGGAGCAGCGGGTGCGCCTTATAATATTTTAGCTTCTCGTAGCCCAGCAGCTCGCTGAACATCTGGCCGTCGTCGTAGATGTTGTGGCCGTAGATGATCATATTGTCGCTCAGGCCGTCCGGCACCGCGCCGCAGCGGTAATCCAAAAACGGCGTGCCGTAGAGGGTGTAATTGCTGTAAAAATCCCGGCGCAGATAATACTGGCCCTTTTTGCCGTCGTAGCCGGGGGACCTCGTCTGAAGGATCGGGTAATCGACGTTGGTTTCGTCGATCGAGAGATAACCGATCAGATCGTTGTTGAGCTCATAGAGGGCGGCGTATTGGGGCAGGCATTCATAGCCGTTGGGCAGCTCCACGGCGTCGCCCGTGATCCCGACCAGCGAGCGCAGGCTCGAGGCGAGCTTCTTCTGCGCCGAGGAATCGAGCAGCTGGGAGCCGAGATACCCCATCGAACCGATAAAGACCAGCACGCAGAGGTAAAAGACGCCCTTGCGCAGGAGCTCGCTCTTGGTGTCGCCCTTCATCGGGATGAATCTCGAATACCACCCGCGCTTGGGCTGTTTGGAATGAAACCGGGCCTTCCCGGAGATGGCGTCTTTGAGCGGCACCGCGTTCGCGAGCATCTTCGGGTAGGCGGAGGCGGCGGCGCGGGCCAGATGCATCAGGGTGAACTCGGCGCGGGATAAAAGCGCCGCCGCGCCCTCCTTGGGCAGGTCGATATGCTCGGTCCAGACGCTGTTGCCGATGGCCACGGCGACCTCCGCGCCCCGCTCCGGGATATGCTCGGACGCGGCGATCGAGAGGCCGATCCCGGCGTTAAATTTTTTGCAGGCCTCGCCCGCGAGCAGGGCCGCGGTCCACGGGCTCGCTTCTCCGTATTTGCGGATCAGCTTCTCCGGGGAGCCGAGGCTCGCGGCGTCCGGCGCGGCCGCGAGAAACGGCGAGCCGTAGCGCCCCACGTCGCCGAGGCGTTTGAGCCCGGCGAGGGAGACGCCGTTGACGGCGACCGCCGCGCCGAGGCCCTTGCGCGAGAGCTCCTGCTCCAGCGCCTGACCGACGTTTTCCACGTCGATGCCGTAGACCGCCTTCCCGAGCTTGCCGCTGATGAGCTTGAGGCCCGCGAAGGCGGATTCCGCCGCGAGCTCCCGCGTGTTCCCGGTCGCGAAGATTTGAACGGCCGTCTCCGGCCCGTCGCCGAAGACCGTGACGATCGGATTTTGCTGGTCAAAATATTTGAGCACCGTGTCGGAGACCTCTTTTTCGCTCACGCCGAGCGTGCGCACGCTCCGCAGCGAAAACTGCCATCCGGCAAATCCGGCGAGATATCTCGAAACTTTATGAACGAGCAGCGACGGCAGCGCCGCCGGGTCCGACGGAAGCAGGATGACGCACTGGGTGCCCGCCGAGATCGCGCAGCCGGAGGGGCCCCCGGCGGGGCTGCCGAGGATGGACGCGCCCTCCGGGAACAGCTCCCCGTGCTTCATGACCGTGCGGAAACCGACCGCGGCCGAGACGGCCCCAACCGCCAGATTCTCCTCGGCCTCTCCGATCCCGCCGGTTAAAATCAGAACATTCACTGCGGACAGGGCCTCCGCCACGATGCCGTGGATCGCGAGACTGTCCGCAGGGACGATACTTTCCTGCGCGGCGTCCATCCCCAATGCGGACAGTTCCTTCTGGATCAGCTCGATCGACCGCGAAAGCTGCTTTTTGGCATCTTCCCCGCGGCCAATCCCGATAATACCGGTACGCATGAAATCATCTCCCCTTTCTATTTGGAATTGATATCGAAATTTCTCCGCGCGGAGAAATCATACTCCGAACCTGAGCCTTGTGTGCGTGACGACGCAGCGGTCGAGCAGCGCGGGGATATCGAGCATCCGCTCGGCCTCCTCGACCATCGCGAGGGTCGGCCTCGTGCGCGGGTGTTTCGGCGTGAAGACCGTGCAGCAGTCCTCGTAGGGCAGGATCGACGTCTCAAAGGTGCCGATCCTCTGCGCGAGCTCGACGATCTCCCGCTTGTCCATGCCGATCAGCGGGCGGAAGACCGGAATGTCGCAGACGGCGTCGGTGCAGGCGATGGCCGGCAGGGTCTGGCTCGCCACCTGCGCGAGGCTCTCGCCCGTGATGATCGCGCCGCAGCCCTCCTTCTCCGCGAGCCGGAGCGCCACCCGCATCATGAAACGCCGCATCACGACGGTGAAAAGCTCCTCCGGGCAGGAGCGCTTGATCTCCTCTTGAATCTCGGTAAAGGCCGCGGAGAAGAGGTCGACCTTGCCGCAGTAGTCGCAGAGCTTCTGCGCGAGGGCCTTCACTTTGAGCCACGCGCGCTCGCCGGTGTAGGGCGGCGACTGGAAATGCAGCGCCTCCACCTCGAGGCCGCGCTTGGCCATCATGTAGCCGGCGACCGGGCTGTCGATGCCACCGGAAAGGAGCAGCAGCGCCTTGCCCGAGGTGCCGACCGGCATCCCCCCCGCGCCGGGGAGTTGGTTGCCGTGAATATAGGCGGCGCGCTCCCGGATCTCGACCATCACGACGAGGTCCGGGCGGTTGACGTCGACCTTGAGATGCGGGAATCTTTCAAGCAAAACGCCCCCGAGCTCCCGGCTGATCTCCGGGGAGGTCATCGGAAAGCTCTTATCCGAGCGCTTTGCCTCCACTTTAAAAGTGCGGCATTTTGGAAGAATCTCTGCAAGATAATTTTTTGCGGCCTCCGCGAGGTCTGAAAAGTCTTTTTCCGCCGCGCAGGCGCGCGTCAAAGCGACGATCCCGAACACTTTTTGCAGGCGGGCGACCGTCTCGTCAAGGTCGATCCCGCCGTCCAGCGGCTCGATGTAGAGCGTCGACTGGCTCTTCCAGTACCGGAACTCGCCCAGATCGCAGATGCGCCGCCGGCAGTTTTGGAGCAGGCTGTCCTCAAACCCCGATTTGTTGAGGCCCTTGAGCGCGATCTCCCCGCACTTTAATAATATAATCTCTTTCATTTCAACTTTCACCACCAAAAATTTACCGGCAGAGCGTCCGCACGGCCTCCCGGATCGCGTCCGCCAGGGCGTCCGCGTTCTCCGGGGTATTTTCCCTGCCGAAGCTCACGCGCAGGGCGCTGTCCACCCGCTCGGGCGGCAGGCCCATGGCTTTGAGCACGTGGCTCTTCGCGCCCCTCGCGCAGGCCGAACCGCTGGAAACATAGATGCCCCTCGCCTCGAGGAAATGGAGCAGGATCTCGCTGCGAAGACCTAAGACGGAGAGATTCACGATGCCCGGGAACGCGCCTTCCGGCGAGTTGAGCACGCCCCCCGGGATCTCCCGAAGCCCCTCGAGCAGGCGATGCTCAAATTCCTCCGCGGCGCCTCGGAACCTTTGCATATCGGCCCTGGAGAGCTGTGCCGCCACGCCGAAGGCCGCGATCAGCGGCAGCGCCTCCGTCCCGCCGCGGATTTTCCGTTCCTGCTCGCCGCCAAAGCTTCGGGCGGCCACGCGGCTGCCCTTTCGCATCCAGAGCGCGCCGCAGCCCTTCGGCCCGCCGATCTTGTGCGCGGTGACCGTTACAAGGTCGGCCCCGAGCCGGTCCGCCGAAAACGGCAGTTTGCAAAACGCCTGCACCGCGTCGGTGTGCACCGCGACGTCCGGATTTTTCTCTTTTACCGCGGCGGCGATCTCCTTGATTGGGTTGACCGCGCCGATCTCGTTGTTCATGTACATCACGGTGACGAGGGTCGTCTTCTCGCCGACCGCCTCGGCCGCCGCCTCGGGTGTAATGACGCCGAGGGCGTTCGGCTTCAGGTAAGTGACGGAGAAGCCCTCGCCCTCGAGATATTTAAGGGATTCCATCACGGAGTCGTGCTCGTAGGCGGAGGCGACGATCCCGCTTCCGCGGCGCCTCTTCGCCAAAGCGGTTCCGATGACCGCGAGGTTGTTGGCCTCCGTGCCGCCGGAGGTGAAGACGAGGCCCTCCGTGTCCGCGCCGAGCGCCGCGGCGATCTTCCGCCGGGCCTCCTCCAAAACCCGCTCCGCCTCGACGCCCTTGCCGTGGAGCGAGGAGGGGTTGCCGTAGGTCCCGGTCATCACGCGGTATGCGGCGTCGGCGGCCTCGGGATAGACCCGCGTCGTCGCGCTGTTGTCAAGATAGATCTCCCGCATGCTTCCGCTTCCTTTTCCGCCCGGAGGCCCATTATCTTTTGCCTGCCGCCGCCTGCGGCGCACGCGGCGGCGTCATTGGCCATCGCCATAGGCGGGCCGATAAAATAGATTTATCATGGACGCCCTGCGGCGATCTTTCCGCACAGACTCCCGTTATCCCTGTTATGCCACCGCCTGCGGCGCACGCGGCGGTGTCATTGGCCATCGCCATAGGCGGGCCGATAAAATAGATTTATCATGGACGCCCTGCGGCGATCTTTCCGCATAGACTCCCATTATCCTCTGTATTATACAATAAAACTATGTTTTTTCGCAAGGGCCCGGGCCCGAAGTAACAAAACTGTATCCTCTGTTATTTTCAGGAAACAAAAAGGGGGCGGTTTTCCGTCCCCTTTGTATCCTTTTGATCTGTTTTAGTTTTCCGCCCGTTTCTGTTTGGCCTCAAGATCGGCGAGGGCGTCTTTTCTCGAAAGATTGATGCGGCCCTGACTGTCGATCTCGACGACCTTGACCACGACCTCGTCGCCGGGCTTGACCACGTCCTCCACCTTCTCGACGCGCTTGTTGTCGAGCTTCGAGATGTGGCACAGGCCCTCCTTGCCGGGGGCGATCTCCACGAACGCGCCGAACTGCATCAGGCGGGTGACCTTGCCCTTATAAATCGCGCCGATCTCGGGGTCCTTGGTGATGGTCTCGATGACCTGAACGGCGCGGCGGGCGTTCTCGATGTCGACGCCGGAGACGTAGACGTGGCCGTCCTCCTCGACGTCGATCTTGACGTCGCATTCGGCGCAGATCTTTTGGATGACCTTGCCGCCGGAGCCGATGACGTCGCGGATCTTCTCGGGGTCGATGATGACGATGAGCATCTTGGGCGCGTACTTGGAGAGCTCCTCGCGCGGGGCGGGGATCGCCTTGAGCATCACGTCGTCGATGATGTGGCAGCGGGCCTTATAGGTCTTCTCAAGCGCCTCGCGGATGATGTCCTCGGTCAGGCCGTCGCATTTGAGGTCCATCTGGATGGCGGTGATGCCGTCCTTGG
>CAZAAR010000065.1:0-8049 GCA_964483415.1 uncultured Oscillospiraceae bacterium | reverse complement strand
GGGCGGCGAACAGGTCTACCAAACCGGCTACCTGAAACCCGGCCAATATATCCTCTCCGACACGCTCGACGCCCCGCTCGGCCCCGGCGCCTACGCGGGCACCGCCGTCTTTGAGGGCTTCGACCCCGAGACGGAAGAGAGCAGAGGCACCGTCTCCGTCGACATAGGCCTCTCCGTCCGATGACGGTGCGTTTCTTAGAAAAGGCGCCGTTTCCGATATTTTGACGAAAAAGACCCCACGGGCGAACACCCGTGGGATCTTTTATGGAGGAAAAGAAAAATTTCTGCAATTTAATGGAAAAATATGAATAAAATATGTACATTTTATTAAAAAAATATAAAAAAATATTGTGCAAGATAAATATTTGCTCCTAATTCGACAAAATTCGACAAAATCAAATGTTAAAATGAAAACAATTCGATGAGTAGGCGGCGGTTTCATGGAGTATCGGTTGATCGAAAAGACAATTATTACAGAAGATGGAATTTGTGCAGAGGTGTGGGGCGTGATTTTTACGGAAACGGAAAATGTGGTGGCCAAATTTCCCGACGTCTCCGCGGACGCGGCGCAGGCGCGGCGTTTCGCGGAACTCTGCCTGAGAAATTCCGTCAGTCGGGTTCATCTGCACGACGTGCTGGAAGATTATCTTGCGATCAACGGTTTATAAAGGATAGCGTAAAAAACGCTTGCCGCGGGCCCCAAGGCCGTATTGCGCCTTAAAAAAACCGTGACGGACCGTTTTTGGCCGGGAAATATCGTCAGACGATATTCCGCAACAGCGGCAATTCGGAATCGTAAATATCGTTTAACAGAATCCTGCAGCGGTCGATCTCCGCGGTCAGCTCGCCGATCTCGCCGTGCAGCGCCAGCTTCTCCAGCCTCGCGACGGCGAGGGTCACCTGGTCGAGCTGCGTGTGGCGCACGATCCGGCAGAGCGTATGGTGCCGCTCGATCCAATCGGCGGCAAGGATGGCGGCTGCGTACGCGGTTTTTTCATCGTCCCCTTCCTCCGCGAGCACGGAAAGCTCCTCCATCCCGGAGAGCAGAATATCCTTGTTTGTTTTAAGGGTATGGAGGCCCCAGCCGCTCATGCCGACCATGACGGCGAGCAGGATGGCCGCGAGCGCTACTCTTCCCATTTTGAGGCGGCCTCCTTTTTCACAAGATAATAAGTTTCCGACGAGTCGCAGGTCATCAGGAACACGTCCTCCGGCCCGACATGGTTTTCGCCGAGCACGCGATCCAGCCACGCCCGGTCCAGCCCGCAGACCGCCAATGTTTCCGGAATGAGCACGCCGTCGCTGATGAGCACCAGCGGGGGCGTGTTTTCTTGCGCCTTGGCGGGGAGGGAGAGCATCTCCGCCGTGACCGGGCGCGCGTAATATTTCGGATAGACGGTCAGCTTGCCGTTGGTCTCCACGATCGCCCAGCCCACCTCCCGGATGTCGAACGTGCCGTTGATGCGCAGCTGGCTCATCAGATCCTCGATGGAGAAGCGCAGCTCCCGCATCCGCTGCTGGTCGAGCTTCCCGTCGCGGATGACCACCACCGGGTTGCCGGAGATGGTGACCTGCGCCTTGATGCTCTTCATCGCGGCGGCGGAGAGCAGCACCTCGGAGCACATCAGCGTGATGATCGGCACAATGGCGGAGAGCAGCGGGATGTCCGTGTCCTCGATCGAGATGGTCGCGATGTTGGAGATCAGGATGGCGATGACGAACTCGGTGGGCTGCAGCTCGCCGAGCTGGCGTTTCCCCATGATGCGCAGGCAGATGATGATGAGGATATAAATAATAACGGTACGGAAAAGCACAATAAACATAACTGTCTCCTCCGGGACTTCAGCATTCCGTCTTAGTATGCCGCCGCTTTTCCCGTTCTATTCTTTCCTTTGGCGCCGGGCCGGCGGCCGTTTTTTATATTTAAAAAGAGGTCGCTTGTCAACGCGCGGATTTGTGATATAATAAAAAGACTGCAGGCATCCGCTGCGGATTTTAGCGCCGGAGGGACCGTTTTGCTCAAGAGCAGCCGTAAAAAACTCCAAAAACAGCCGGAGCCGCTGCAGCCCCTGACGGCAAAAAGCCTCTTTCGGGAATGGCTGTTGCCGCTGGGGACGGAGGCGCTGGTCCTTTTTGTCCTGCTGCGGTTCGTGTTCATGATCAATTTTGTGCCGACCGAATCCATGTGGCCGACGTTTCCGGCCCACAGCGTCCTCTTTTCGGCCCGGATCTTTAATAAAGAGGACATCGAGCGCGGCGACATCCTTGTCTTCCGCTCCGACGAGACGGGCAAGGTGCTGATCAAGCGCTGCATCGGCCTGCCGGGGGAGACCGTGACGGTCGGGCCGGACGGCGGCGTCCGCGTCGGCGGCGCCCTGCTGGACGAACCCTATGTCGCCTCGGATTCCGACTATTCCGGCGTGTTTGAGGTGCCCGAAGGGCGCTATCTCTTTTTTGGCGACAACCGGGGCGACTCGCTCGACGCGCGCTACTGGCGGGAGCCTTATATCTCCGAAGACGGGCTGATGGGCAAGGCGCTGTTCGTATTATGGCCGTTTGACGTCTTCGGCATCTTGAAATGAAATAGAGGGCTTTATGGAAGAAAATCAGGAAGAAAGAATTGCCGAGACCGGCGCGGCCCCGGCGGAAAAAAGGGCCGCGATCAAAAAAGAGATCGTCGACTGGTGTAAGGCGCTGCTGTTTTATTGCGTGATCCCGGTGCTGCTTTTCAACTATTTTTTTATCATCGCGTATGTGCCGACCGGCTCGATGACGCCGACCGTGAAGCCGGGGAACTGGACGCTCGCCCTGCGGGTGCGGAATCCGGAGAACTCGATCAAGCGCGGCGACGTCGTCGTATTCTACTCGGAGGAGATGGACAAGATCCTTTTTAAGCGCTGCGTCGGCCTGCCGGGGGAGGAGGTCGAGGTTGAGCGGGACGGCGACGTTCTGATCGACGGGGAGGAACTCAGGGAGGATTACGTCAGCTCCGGCGCCCACGTCTCGCGCGACTTTGAGGTGCCCGAGGAGTGCTATCTCTTTTTCGGCGACAACCGCGGCGACTCGCTCGACGCGCGCTATTGGGAGGACCCGTATATTTCCGGGGAAAGCGTCATGGGCAGGGCGGTCTTCGTCTTTTGGCCGCTCGCCGATTTTGGAATCATTCAGTGACGGAGGGATATCCGATGCATGGTGGAAAAAAAGTATTTGTGCGCGTCATAGTGGTCGTCCTGATCCTTGCGATGCTGCTGCCGACGATCGCGTACGGAATCTATACGCTGCTCGCGGCATGAGGGTCATGGTCGCGATGAGCGGAGGGGTCGACAGCGCCGTGTCCGCTCTTTTGTTAAAAAATCAGGGCTTTGAGGTCGAGGGCGCGACCTTCCTGCTCGGCGAAGGCGAGGCGGGACTCGCCGCCGTGGAGGACGCGAAAAAGGTCGCGGATTTCCTCGGCGTCCCGCACCGCGTCTTCGATTTCCGGGAGCTGTTCGCGGAAAAGGTGCTTGGCGACTTCCTCTCCGAATACGGGGCGGGGCGGACGCCGAACCCCTGCGTGCGCTGCAACCGATACATCAAATTCCCGGCCTTCCTCGCGGAGGCGGAGAAGCTGGGGTGCGAAAAGATCGCGACCGGCCACTACGCCCGGGTCGCGGAGGGGAAGCTCTTCCGCGCCACGGCCTTGGAAAAGGATCAGAGCTATGTGCTTTACAGTCTCACGCGGGAGCTGATTTCCCATATCATTTTCCCGCTCGGGGAGCTCGCGAAGACCGAGGTCCGGCAGATCGCGGCGGAGGCGGGGATCCCGGCCGCCAAAAAGCCGGATTCCGAGGACATCTGCTTCATCCCGGACGGCGACACCGGGGGCTTCCTTGCCCGGCACGGCTGCGGCTCCGAGCCCGGGGATTTTGTGGCGCGGGACGGGGCCGTCCTCGGACGGCATAAGGGCGTCGCCCATTACACGATCGGCCAGAGAAAGGGGCTCGGCCTCGCGCTGCCGGAGCCGCTCTATGTCGGCTCGATCGACCCGGAGAGCCGGAACATCCTGCTTGTCAAAAACGGGGAGCTGTTCGTCCGGGAGCTGCTGGCCGGCGCGTTTCACTGGATCTCCGGCCTTGCGCCGGAGGGAAAGATCTCCGTCCAGTGCAAGATCCGTTATGCCCATAAGCCGGCCGAGGCCCTTGCCGAGGCGCTGCCGGACGGCACGGTGCGCGTCGGGTTCCTCGCGCCGCAGCGCGCCGTCACAAGGGGCCAATCCGCGGTGCTCTACCGCGGGGACGAGGTGCTCGGCGGCGGCGTGATCCTCTGATCTTTTGACGGAGGACAGGCTTTCCTCCGGTATAAAGACGGAAACCTTTACACCAACGAGACGGAGGTTTCGGCCGAGGTGTTGCCGGACGGCGCGGCGCGCGTCGAATTTGTCACACCGCGGCGCGCCCTTCCAAGGGGGTCAATCCGCGGCGCTCCGCCGCGGGAACGGGAGGCATGGGGCGGCTGTCCGAAACCCGCCGGGCCCGCGCGGTATCGGGGGCGCTTGACGGGGCCTTATTTTTTCTGTATAATTATTGGGAAAGTTGGATCGTACCGCTGGAGAGGGTTTATTTTATGGACGACGGAGACCCCGGAGGGGGCAGAATGAACCGGTATTTTTGAGGCATGGCCTCTGCGTTTGGCGCAGGGGTGATGCTTTTTTGTGTTTTTAAAACAAATTGGAGGCTGATTTTTTATTCATGGATACGACGGCGACGATTTTGGTCATGATGGTACTGCTGATTCTTTCCGCCTATTTTTCCGCGACGGAGACGGCTTTTAGCACGGCAAGCCAAATGAAATTAAAGATCGAGGCGGACAAGGGGAACGGGAACGCCGCGCTGGTTCTGCGGCTGTCGGAAAATTACAGTACGCTTCTTTCAACCGTTCTTGTCGGAAATAACATTGTCAACATCTCGCTGACGGCTGTCGCCACAGTCTTTTTTATCAGTCTGATCGGCGATTCCGGCGGCCCGACGGTCTCCACCGCCGTCACAACGGTGGTGGTGCTGCTTTTTGGCGAGATCACGCCGAAAAGCCTCGCCAAGGAGTATCCGGAGACCTTCGCGAAGTTTTCCGCGCCGATTCTGCGTGTCATGATGTTTTTGCTGACGCCGGTCAACTGGCTGTTTTCGATGTGGAAAAAGTTTATCTCAAGGCTCGTCAGCGGCGCGGATCAGCGCGGCATGACCGGCGAGGAGCTGATGAACATCGTCGAGGTGGCGGCCGCGGAGGGCGGCATCGGCAGCCAGGAGAGCGAGCTGATCCGCTCCGCGCTGGAATTCAACGATCAGGACGCCGCCGACATCGCGACGCCGCGCGTCGACCTGGTCGCGCTTCCGCTGGAGGCCGGGAGAGAGGAGATCGAAAAAACGTTCCTCGAATCCGGCTACTCGCGCCTGCCGGTCTATAAAGAGAGCGTCGACGACATCGTCGGCTTCGTCCACCAGATGGATTTTTATAAGGCGAGGGAGAACCCGGGCCTCACCTTGGAAGGCATCCTCCAGCAGCCGCTTTTTGTGCCCTGCACGATGAAGATCGGCGCGCTGCTCAAACTTTTACAGAAAGCGAAGTGTCATATGGCCATCGTGACGGACGAATACGGCGGGACCTTCGGCGTCGTCACGATGGAGGACATCCTCGAGGAGCTGGTCGGAGAGATCTGGGACGAGCATGACGAAGTGATCGAGGATTTTGTGAAAAAAGAAGACGGCTTCCATATCTCCGGCGGCGCCGACCCGGAGGAGATGTTCGACTACCTCGGTATGGAGGAGGAGGTCGATTCCGCCACGGTCAGCGGCTGGGTGATGGACGAGCTGGGCAAGGTCCCCAAGAAAGGCGACAGTTTCGTTCGCGGCGGGCTGCGTTTCACGGTCACGGAGACGGACGGTATGCGCGCCTCTGAGATCCTGATCCAGAAGACGGAATAAAAAAAGCCGCCATGAGCGAACTCATGGCGGCTTTTCGACGGCAGGAACAATCATTTCGATATCCGGTATCCTCGCGGGTTGTTCCATGCGGGATGATTTTGGTTTTGCCGGTCGCTTTTTCGGAAAATAATTTGGAGGAAAGCGCCCGGGGGCAAGCTCGCTTTCCGCGCGGGCGCAGGCGGCGCGGGGGGGCGGTCGGCCCTTGTGCTCACGGGCACGCGGCGGGTCCGATATGGCCCGGCCTTCACCCCCACGGGCGCGCCTGTCCGCTTTCCGACACTTTTTGAGAATCAATCTGCCGCAGAACGGAAGACGCGCGCCGCTTGCGGCGGAGAGGACCGTCAGGGATCGGGACATCTTTAGTATTTCACGGATCGGCCGAAAAAAACGGCGGCGGAGATTTTTTCTCCGCCGTTTTTTATAAACTCGCCGCGGCGACGGACTGCCCGACCCGGCGCGACGCCTCGTCCGGCAGCGCGACGGAGAGCCGCTCCGCGACCTCCGGATATTCCCGGGCGAGCACCTCGCGCGCCTTTTCGAGCAGGATGTCGCCGCCTTCGCCGGAGACCACGCGCCCCATCAGCAGCACGGATTCGCACCCGTAGAAATCATAATAATAGGCGAGAGAATGCCCGAGGCAGGCGCCGATGGACGCGAAGATCCGCCTCGCACCGCCGCTGCCCTCGGCGAGCAGGCGCTGCGCCTCACCGAGCTTTTCCGCGGGGGAAAGAGATTCCCCGAGCCGGATCCCGGCCGTCGGCGCGAGCCGGAGGACGGCCTCTTGGCTGAAATAGCGCGAGCCGCACCCGAAATCCCCGCCCCAATCGTTGGGGCCGCCGTGCGGGTCCGCGTCGACCGGCACGGACGCGAGCTCGCTGAGCCAGCCGGTGATCCCGCCCTGCCGGTCGATATAGCCGGCGGCCTCGCTCGTGCCCATCGTGACGCCGAGGATGTTGGTCCGCCCAAGGCTCATGGCGCCCGCCAAAGCGGATACGTCCCCGTCGTTGCAGACCGTGACCGGGACGTCCCCGATCTCCCTCGCGGCCCGGAGGTAGATGTCCTTTACCTTGCTCTCGAACAGCTCCTCCGGCACGCTGCGGAACAGGGAGGCGTGGACCGTGCGGTTGTTGAGATAAATCCCGGCCGAGGAGATCCCGATCGCGTCGACCCGGGGCATCTTGGAGGCGGCCGTCTTCAGCGCCGCGACGATGCCGCGAAAATGGTAGTCCGGGTCGGGGTTCTCCTTCGGGTTCCACGCGACTTCCTCCGAGTAGACGGGTCTGCCGTCGATCACGGCCGAGACTTTCCGGTCGGAGCCGCCGGCGTCAAGCCCGATCCGGCATCCGGAAAAATGCCCGCCGACGGGCAGCGAAACGCGTCTTTCCTCCGGCAGCGTCTCGCAGGAGAGGACCTCGAACGGCTGTCCGTAGATCCCTGCCATGAAATCGGCGTCGAAAGCGCGCGGGCCGCCTTTCGCGTAGGCGGCCTTGAGATAGCCGCAGACGTCCCCGCCGCCGCGGACGAGGACCCGGCAGCCGCCTCTTATCCAGAGCAGGGATTTCATCAAGCGGTCGATATAATAGCGGTCGGCCCCGGCGGATTCCGGCCTGCCGATCAGTTTTGTTTCCAAGCGGGCGATCTGCCCGTCCGGGCGGAGCAGGGCGATCCCGACCGGGACGCAGGCCCTTTCCAGATAGGCGCGGTTAAATTTTCGGATGGGCATAAAATTGGGCTCCAGCGCCGGAGCCTCGCTTCCCCCGAACCCGATTCCATAGAGCTGCAAAGGCGCCACCCTCCTAACCGGAGACATTTTTACGTTGAAATGGAACCGGCTCCATGATACCATGTGTGAGGAAAAGATTCAACGGATCGGGAGGGGAAACGGGCTGAAAGACGTTAGTTTTTGCTGCGGCGGGGCGGGCTGTCCGGCCGGCCGCGCCGCTTCGAACGCCGCGCGGTGGCCGGAAACAGGGTGGAACGGCGAAGCGCTGTGAGCCGTGTCCGGATTCTCGGCCCCGCGGGGATGGATACTTACAAAGTCAATACCACCCGTAAAACGGGTGGCTTGAACGAGCCCTAAAAGGGCATAAGA
>CAZAAR010000064.1:636-8125 GCA_964483415.1 uncultured Oscillospiraceae bacterium | reverse complement strand
GTTCAAGCAGCCCTCCCCCTTTCCGAACACGGTTTCTCTCACCGCAAAACCGTTTTTTCGTGCGGATCCCTTCCATCTGGAATCTGCACCGATCCATTTGAGATTATACTGTATTGAATCGGCCATTGTCAAGCAAAAAATACCATTTTTATTGGTTTATTTCTAATAATATATATTTTTATTTTTATTTATTTAAATTATGACATAAATTTTATTTTTAATACTTATTTCTTAATTTACTGTGTATCATTTGATAATACATAAAAAAACGTCTGAAACAAGCGAATTGTCTCAGACGTCTATTCCGCTTTTTGCCTCAGCGCACCTGTGGCTCCGCCTCCGGCGCAAATTTTCCGCCGCCGGTGCGGAGCACGCGCCCGTCTTCGGCCGCGAGCTCCCCCGCGAGGAAGACCGCGCGCGGCCGGCCGCCAAGCGCCACGCCGGCGTACGGCGTGAAGCCGTAGGCGGAAAAATCCGGTTTCTCCTCGTCGGCGTCACAGGTCCAAGCGTCGTCCCAGACGACGATATCGGCGTCCGCCCCCTCGGCGAGCACGCCTTTTCGCGGGAAAAGCCCGAACAGCCGCGCCGGATTTTCGCACAGCAGGCCGCACATGCGCTGCGCGCTGAATTTGTTTTCGGCGACGCCGCGGCTCCAGACGAGGCTCGCGAGCATCCCGACGCCGGGCAGGCCCGCCGGCAGCTCCCGGAAATCCTCCGAGGTCCTCTGTGCCGCCGCGAAGCCGAAATGGTCGGACGAGACCGCCATCAGCTGGCCGCCGCCGGCCGCTCCCCAGAGCATGGCCTTGTCCCTGCCCGAACGCAGCGGCGGGTCGCAGAGCAGCTTCGCGCCCTCCGGGTCGCTGTACGCCGCCTCGTCGAGCAGCAGGTACTGCGGGCAGGTCCCGGCGAAGACGCCCTTGGTTTTTCCGCGGGCGCGGGTGATCTCGCCGAGGCTTCGGACCGTGCTGATATTTAATAAGTTGACCGGCGTGCCCGCCGTCTCCGCGATCATGCAGGCCCTGACGACGGCCCCGGTCTCGGAGAGCTCCGGCCGGGACTTCGCGAACCAATAAGGCTCCGTGCGCCCCAGCGCGGCAAAGGCGTCCTCCATCGCTTTCGCGATCGAGCCGTTGCCGCAGCGGCAGCTCAAAACGCCGCCGGCCTCGCCGACCGACTGAAAAAGGCGGTAAAGATCTCCGTCGGAGACGCCCTCCGCGGCCGCGAGATCCGCCAGAAAACAGCAGACGCCGTCGTTTTGCAGTTCATAGATCTCCGTATCCGTGGCGTCGTCCCAGCGGTTAACCCGCAAGTGCGCCGCGTAATCGCACGCGACGCCCGCCATGCGGGCCTTCCAGCGCGCGAGGGCGGCCTTGAGGCTTTCGCCCGGCTCCGGGGCCGCGCAGTCCACGACCGTGGTGACCCCGCCCGAGAGCGCGAACGCCGAAGCGCGCTCCGGCTCGTCGCTCGAAAACGTCGTCAGCCCGTCGATGAAGCCCGGAAAGACCAGGGCGCCGGCCACGTCGTAGGGCTCCGCGGTCTCCGGGGCGCCCTTCCCGATCGCCGCGATGACGCCGTCTTTGATGAAAATATCGCCCTCCGTGATCCCGGTCGGCGTCACGATGCGGCAGTTGATGATGCGTTTCTCCATTCGATTCTCCTTGTTTTGCGCGGAATTTTTGCGGTCCCCGGCGCTCCGGCCTCTCTCCGGAAAACCGGGGATCTGCCCGGAAAGCCGCCAAGCGATCAAAGGCCATGCGGCGGCCAAAAATGGCGGGATCTTCGCGGCCCGGAAAGCCGCCAAGCGATCAAAGGCCGTGCGGCGGCCAAAAATGGCGGGATCTTCGCGGCCCGGAAAGCGCCCAGGAAATCAAAGGCCATGCGGCGGCCAAAAATGGCGGGATCTTCGCGGCTCGGAAAGCGCCCAGGAAATCAAAGGCCGTGCGGCGGCCAAGGACTGTGGGATCGCCAGAAACTTTGCGACGGCCGGGGGCCATCCGCCGACCAACGCAGGATGGCGGAAGTTCCTTTTACCGCTCCTCCGGCTTTTCGGGCGCCTCGCCGTCTTCCGTTTTTATTTCCATGTTCGGATTCCCCTCCGGCGGCGCGCCAGGCGGGGCCATCGGCCCTTCCTCATGAAGTCTGACCCGGATCCGCGGGTTCACACACTTTCTGCAGCGGCGGCAATGTCCCATTTTAGCGTTCCTCCGATTTTACGAGCACCGTGTATTTCCTGATGATCTCCACGGCGACGTCCCTCAGTTCATCCGGCAGCATCCCCAGCGGGCCGCCGACCGGGTCGTACTTAAATACCTTGCCCTGATAGCGGAAGCGGCAGTTGTTGCCCTCCCCGGTCACAAAGAAGCCGTCGTTTTTGCCGGTGCGGAAGTCCTCCTCATTGAGGTAGAGGGTGAATTTTTCGCGGTAGGGCTTCCCGTCGTACGGGCAGTAACAGGCGCAGGCCCCGCACTCGTCGCAGAACTCGTGGATATGTAAAAGGAAGCGGGCGCCGTCCGGCAGCGCGACGCGCAGATAGGCGCGGTTCGGGCAGCACTCCGCGCAGAACTCGCAGACCGTCTCGCATTCAAGGCAGCGGCCGCTCTCGGAGCATTTGGCGCAGTCGGCGATCACCTTGCCGCGCTTGGGCAGGAAGGCGAGATCCGGCGCCTCGTTATAGGGCAGCCAGCGGTCGCCGTGGAAACGGACCAGCTTGGCGGCAAACCGCCGCGCGTCGGCGGCGGCCTCGGCGACCGAGGTGCGGCCGTGCGCCGCGTCGCCGACGACGGAGACGTCCGCGCCGATCTCCTCAAAAAGCGGGGACGCGGGGCGCTCCCCCAGCGCCGCGATCACGCAGTCGGCCTCGACCTTATCCCGCTCGCCGGTGTCCGTCATCGGGACGGTCCCGTCTTTCTGCGGCTCTCCGGGCGCTGCGCGGTGGCAGAGCAGCCACCCGCCCCGCAGGCCGGTCGGCAGCAGAAGCTCCCGGAAACGGACGCCCTCGCTCTTCGCGGCGGCGATCATCTCCGGGCGCACGGCCATCCGCCCCGTCTGGCAGTCGGCGACGACGGTCACGGACTCGACGGAGGGCAAACGCTTGACGCACCGCGCGGCGTCCACGGCCTCCGTGCCGCTGCCGACGACCGCCACGTTGCCGAGATAGGCTTCCGCGAGGGAATCCGGGTTTATCTTATAAGTTTCAAGGAAGTCCAGCGCGCCGGCGCTCTTGCCGAACGCGAGCTTCAGCGGGACCGGCTCCTCGGCGCCGACGGCGAGCACGATATGCTCAAAACCGAGCGCGCGCAGTTCCGCGAGGGACGCGACCTCGTGCTCAAGCTCGAGCTCGACGCCGAGGGCCTGCGTCAGCGTGACGTCCCACTCGATGTCCGAATCCGGGACGCGGAACGCCGGGATGTATTTCTGGACGGCGCCGCCCGGACGCCTCGATTTGTCAAAAATGGTGACCGCGCAGCCCCTCCGCGCAAGGAAGGCGGCCGCGGCGATCCCGGCGGGCCCGCAGCCGACCACGGCCACCCGCAGATTGTCCTTTTTCATCTTGGCGGTGGCGTCGAGCACGTCGAAGCAGGCCTCCTTCGCCGCGCGGTAGCGCTCGCCCCGGATGTCGATCGGGCACTCGTAAAACCGGCGGGCGCAGGCGTCCATACACGGATGCGCGCAGAGCGAGCCGGTCGTAAAAGGCAGGGGGTTGCGCTCAAGGATGACGCCGAGCGCCTCCTTTTTCTTCCCCTCCTTGATTAAGCGGAGAATGTAGGGGATGTCCTGCCCCAGCGGGCAGGCGCTTCTGCACGGGGAAATATGGCAGGCCCCGGCCGGGATCGGGCCGGGCGCTTTCAGGGCGCGGCGGAGATAGCGGTTTTTATATCTGCCGCTCTCGTAGGCCTCTTTTTCGATCTCCGGCAGCTCGCTTGTAAAAATGCCGGAAAACTGCGCGTAATCGCAGCGGGAGACCGCGTCGGCGATCTGCTTGAGGCGCAGATGGGCCCCGGGTTTCATCAGCTCGGACGCAAAGGTGACCGGCCAGACGCCGGCCTCAAAGAGCTTCGCCGCGGTGGAGATGTCCGCGCCCCCGGCATAGGAGACGCGCAATCCCCCGCCGAACTCGCCCGCGATCTTTTCGGCCAGCGCGAACGTGACCGGGAACAGCGCCCTGCCGGTGAGGAGCATCTCGTCATAAAGCAGGTCGCCCGGCTTCCGCACGGGCAGGCCGCCCGCGATCTTTACGCCGAATTCCAGACGGTGGGAATCGGCGAGCAACTGGAGCCGCAGGAACATGGCCTTCGCGTCGTCGAACTCAAGGTCCCGGTCGAAGCGCTCTTTTTCGAGCTCCAGATCGCCGTAGCCGCCGATGTCGAGGATGCCGCGGACGCCGTAATAGCCGAGCATGGTCGGCTCGACGCGGATAAAGGTGTGGAGCCTTTTCTCCCCGATGAGCCACGCGGCCGCGGCCTCGATCTCCTCCGCCGTGGCGCCGGGGCCCGGCACATAGGTGACGGAGTCGCTGACGCCGGCGCTGATGTCGGAGATGTAGGAGCCGTCCACGCCGTCCAGAAGGTCCATATGGGCGCGGGCCCAGTTCTCGCACTCGCGCCAGACCGGCGTGTATTCGGCGCTCTTGAGGCCCTCGATGAAGTTGTCGATCGGGCGGGATTTGAGCTCCTCGAGGCTTCCGGCGAGCGACATGTTGAAAACGAAGCCCTCCTGCACGCCAAGGCTGTAACCCGAGGAGATCAGCTTGACCGCGTACCACGCCTTGACATATTCGTTGAAGGCCTGCTCCACGGAGAGCTCGGTCGCGCCGCCGACGTGAAACATCTCGCCGGGCACGTCCATATAGGGCTTCGGGACCGGCTCACGTCCCCCCGCGGAAAGCGTACGCAGCTCGATATAGCGGGCCCCCGCCGCGTAGGCCGCGACGATGCCCTGCGCGAGCTGCGTGACCGGGCCCGCCGAGGCGCCGACCGGATTCTCGATCCGCTGGCCGAAGACGGGGATTCTGGCTTTTCCCGCGCGATAGAGATCCGTAACGCCGAAGATGCTGCCCCGGTCGTTATGCTCGGCGACGATCATACCCATCAGCTTTTGAAAAGATAACGGCTTTAACGTCCTCATCCTATGGCCTCCGTCCCTCGTTTTGTTTCGGTATCGGTTTTCGTGAAAGCGAAATTTACCACGAAAGCCGCAAAAAACAAAGATAATAATACAAAATAATCATAGCATGAACGGCGCGCGATTACAAGCCGCGCCGCCCTCGTTTTTCGCCGCCCGCGCCGGGGGAACCGCTCCCATGCGGCCGGAAATTCTCCGTTTGACGCGCCGCCCCCGGCGGGAGCCCCGCGGGAATCCGCGCCACCGGACGCGAGGATTCCCGGAAGGCGGCTTCTCCCGCGGCATAATTTTAATAGAAACAAAGAAGTTTTCCGGCGCCGGCGATCCCTTGCCGCAAGTTCGCCGGGAACCGTTTTTCACGCTCCCGGCCCGTCCGGCATTTACAACCGCGGGCGCTTATAGTATAATGAACCATTAGATTTGATGGACGGAGGAGACCGATGAAGGCCGCGTTTTATACCCTCGGGTGCAAGGTCAATCAATATGAGACGCAGATCATGGAGCAGGAATTCCGCAAGGCGGGGTTCGAGATCGTGGACTGCGATCAGGAGGCGGACGCCTATATCGTCAACTCCTGCACCGTCACCGGCACCGGCGACCGGAAATCCCGCCAGATGGTGCACCGGTTCCGCCGGGCGCACCCCTCGGCCGTCGTCGCGCTGACCGGGTGCTTCCCGCAGGCCTTCCCGGAGGAGGCGGCCCGTGTGCGCGAAGCGGACATCGTGCTCGGCACGGCCGACCGGAGCGGGCTGCTCCCCTCCGTGCTCGACGCGCTCGACGGCAAGCGCGTGGTCCACATCACGCCGCACACGCCGGGCGAGCCCTTCGAGCCGATGACGGCCGAGGGCATGCTCGACCGCACCCGCGCTTTTGTGAAGATCGAGGACGGCTGCGACAACCGCTGCGCCTACTGCATCATCCCGAAGGCAAGGGGGTCTGTCCGCTCGAAGCCGCTGCGGGATCTTGAGCGCGAACTGGAGCTTCTCTGCGGCAAGGGCTACCAAGAGGTCGTGCTCTCCGGCATCAACCTGCCGTTTTACGGCCGGGACCTCGGGCTTCGGCTCGCCGACGCCGTGGAGCTCGCCTGCGGCATCCTGCCGCGGGTGCGCCTCTCCTCGCTTGAGCCGGAGCTCCTCTCGCGGGAGGACGTCGAGCGTTTCGCGGGCATGGGGAGCTTCTGCCCGTCGTTTCATCTCTCGCTCCAAAGCGGCTGCGACCGGACCCTCGCCGCGATGCGCCGCAGGTACGACACCGATCTCTACCGCGAGGTCGTGGCAAACATCCGGGAGGTCTTTGAGAACCCCGCGCTCACCACGGACCTGATGGTCGGCTTCCCCGGCGAGACGGAGCGGGATTTCGAGGAGAGCCTCGATTTCATCAAAGAAATCGCCTTCGCCAAGGTGCACGTCTTCGCCTATTCCAGAAGACCCGGCACCGACGCCGCCGTCCTGCCCGGCCAGATCTCCAACGCGGAGAAGGCGCGCCGCTCCGACCGCGTCTCCGCGGCGGCCGCCGAGACCAGAAGGGCGTTTTTGCAAAACATGGTCGACCGGACCGAGCCGGTGCTCATCGAGTCGGAAATCCGAAACGGCCTGATGCAGGGCTATACCAAAAACTACGTCCCGGTCACGATCCCGGCGGTCAAAAGCCTGCTGTGCACGGTGCGGGACATCTTCATCACCGGGACGGACGGGGACGTCTGCGCCGGAACCGTCAAAAATCCGCCGGTCGGATACCGGCCGGGCGATATGTTTGGAGAAGAAGAATGACCCCCTATTCCGAGCTTTTTACTTCCTTTTTTAAAGTGGGCTCGCTGATGTTCGGCGGCGGCTACGCCATGCTGCCGGTGCTCGAGCACGAGGTCGTCGACCGGCGCGGCTGGATGACCGGCGCGGAACTGACCGACCTGTTTGCCCTCTCCCAATGCACGCCGGGCGTCATCGCCGTCAACACGGCCATCCACGCCGGATACCGCAAACGCGGCATCGTTGGCGCGGTCTTTTCGGCGCTCGGCGTCGTCGCGCCCTCGATCATCATCATCACGATCATCTCCGCCCTGCTCGGCAACGTCGCGGATCTCCCCATGGTGCAGTCGGCGCTCGCGGGCATCCGGATCGCCGCCTGCGCGCTGATGGTCAATACGATGGTCAAAATGTGGCGGAGCGGTATCCGCGACCTGTTCGGCGGCGCGGTCTTCGCCGCCGTGTTCCTGCTCTCCGTCTTCACGGAGGTCTCCACCGTCTGGCTGGTGCTCGGGGCGCTTTCGCTCGGCATCCTCTCCTTCCATAGCAAGCGGGAGGCGAAACCATGAGCGATTTTGTCCTCCTGTGCTGGGAATTCTTTAAAACCGGCCTCTTCGCGATCGGCG
>CAZAAR010000064.1:0-622 GCA_964483415.1 uncultured Oscillospiraceae bacterium | reverse complement strand
CTGGTTCACCGAGGCCGACGTGGTCAACATGATCGCGATCTCGGAGTCCACGCCCGGGCCGATGGGCGTCAATATGGCGACGTTCGCCGGCTACAAGACCTTCGGCATCCCCGGGGGGATCGTGGCGACCCTCGCGCTCGTGCTGCCCTCTTTCATTATCATCATCCTGCTCTCAAGGTTTCTGGATAAATTCCGGGAGAACCCGCACGTGAACGACGCCTTCTACGCGCTGCGCCCGGCGGTCGGGGGGCTGATCCTCGCGGCATGGCTCTCGATCTTTCAGCTTTCGGTGCTGACGCTGCCGCGCTTTGAGGAGACCGGCTCCTGGGCCGACCTCGCGAGTCCCGCCGCCATGGGGATTTTCGCGCTGCTCCTCCTCGCTTCCTACCGTTTGAAGCGGGTCCCGCCCGCGGCGCTTATCGCGGCGGGCGCGCTGCTCGGGGCCCTGTTTTTATGACGGGACCGCTACGCGGCGGCTTGGAAATAAGGCGAAAAAAAGCTCTTGACAAGAAAAGCCTTCTTCGGTATAATAATCAGCGTCGGCCGTTTCAGATGGTCACATGTGGCCCGGTAGTTCAGCTGGTTAGAACGCTAGCCTGTCACGCTAGAGGTCGTGGGTTCG
>CAZAAR010000063.1:0-8126 GCA_964483415.1 uncultured Oscillospiraceae bacterium | reverse complement strand
CTTATGCCCTTTTAGGGCTCGTTCAAGCCACCCGTTTTACGGGTGGTATTGACTGAATTTTGTTGGAAAGTCACGGCATGCCGGCCCCGCGAAAGGCGGCCTCAGTCGAATAACGGGGCCCGGAAGGGCAGGGAGGACGGGCGGATGGAGATCTCAAGCTCGCTGCCGTGGTAGACCTCGCCGTCCATGCAGATGGGGAGATCCTCGTCGCTCTCGATCCGCGCGCCTTTGATCTTTTTATAAAGCAGATAGGGCCTCACCTCGTCGCTTTCGAGGTGCTTGCCGGCCTTGTAGATGCCGATGAGCCGGCTCACCTGCGCGAGGCCGACTTTTTTGATGCCGCAGAAGTCGATCAGGCCATCGTCGAGCTTCGCCTCGGGGGTGGGGTAGTAGCCCCCGCCGTAGCAGACGCCGTTGCCGAAGGCGGAGAGCGTGAGCGAGCCCTCGTAGACCTCTCCGTCGTCGAACGTGAGCTTCATCGGGATACCGAGCCTGCCCAGCACGGAGATCGCGGTGGAGATGTTGTAGGCCATCGGCCCGGAGACCAGCGGGATTTTTTTAAAGCGGTTCATCCGGTCGCAGATGACCGAGTCGATGCCGATGTTGCACACGTTCGTGCAGATGCGCCCGCCGCAGACGAGCGCGTCGATCATCCGGGTGCCGCCGTCGAGCAGCTTTTGCAGGTCGCGGTAATCGGTCGCTTTTCCGCCGGTGGACTTGATGAAATCGTTGCCGGAGCCGCAGGGGTAGCAGGCAAAGCTGACGCCGGAGCGTCCGTAGCCGCCGTTGACGACCTCAAAGAAGGTCCCGTCGCCGCCGCAGGCCACAAAGCAGACCTCCTCCCCCTCGGGAACCGGATAATCCCTGCTGAAGCGGATGGCGTCCCCGGGGCATTGGGAGAGGTAAATGGGGGATTCCATCTTTTTTTCGCTGAAAAAAGAGCGGATTTTCCGGGCGATCTCGTCCGCGGAATTGCCTTTTCCGGCTTTTGGGTTGATGATAAAGACGTATTTCATGGGAATCCTCCGGTATGATGGGATGATAAGAGTATAACACAGTTTTTTCGTCTGTCAAAGGCCGATGCGCGTTTTCTCTTGCTATAAGCGGCAAAAACTAATATAATAATATAAGAATTTTACCAAGTGAGAGGGGGAACTGCGCATGTACGGAGATTTTACCGACAGCGCCGATATTCTGAAGGAGGTGGACCCGGAGATCGCCGGTGCGATGGACCGGGAGCTTCGCCGCCAGCAAGGCAACATCGAGCTGATCGCCTCGGAAAACTTTGTCTCGCCCGCCGTGCTCGCGGCCATGGGCTCCGTGCTCACGAACAAGTACGCGGAGGGATATCCGGGCCGCCGGCATTACGGCGGATGCGAGTTTATCGACGAAATTGAGGAGCTCGCCCGGCAGAGGGCCTGTAAGCTCTTCGGCGCCGAGCACGCGAACGTCCAGCCGCATTCCGGCGCGCAGGCAAACCTTGGAGCCTACTTCGCCTTGGCCGGGTACGGGGACACCATCCTCGGCATGGACCTCGCGCAGGGCGGCCACCTGACGCACGGGAGCCCGGCCAATTTTTCCGGGAAAATGTACCGTTTCGTCTCCTACGGCGTGGACGGGGAGACCGGCCGCATCGACTACGGGAAAGTCTATCAGATCGCGATGGAGAATAAGCCCAAGGTCATCGTGGCCGGGGCCTCCGCCTATCCGCGCGCCATCGACTTCTCAAAATTCCGCGAGATCGCCGACGCCTGCGGCGCCTACCTGATGGTGGATATGGCCCATATCGCCGGGCTGATCGCGGCGGGGCTGCACATGTCCCCGGTGCCGTACGCGGACGTCGTGACCACAACCACCCACAAGACCCTGCGCGGCCCGCGCGGCGGTATGATTTTGTGCAAAGAGGCGCTCGCCAAGCAGATCGACCGGGCGATCTTCCCGGGCTGCCAGGGCGGGCCGCTCGAGCACGTCATCGCGGCCAAGGCGGTCTGCTTTAAGGAGGCGCTCGAGCCGTCCTTTGCCGGGTACCAGAAGCGCATCGTCGAAAACGCCGCCGCGCTCGCGGACGCCCTGATCGAGAAGGGGTTCCGCCTTGTCTCGGGCGGGACCGACAACCACCTGATGATGCTGGATCTGCGGGGCACGGAGCTCACGGGCAAGGAGCTTGAGACGCGCCTCGATTCCGTCCACATCACCGCCAACAAAAACATGATCCCCGGCGACCCGCTCTCCGCGTTTAAGACGAGCGGCCTGCGGCTGGGCACGCCCGCGGTGACCACGCGGGGCATGGGCCCGGAGGAGATGGAGATCATCGCGGACTGTATCGCGAAGGCCACGTTCGACTACGAAAACAGCGCCGCCGCCGTCGACGGGGCGGTCGCGCGGCTCTGCGCGAAGTTTCCGCTCTATCAGTGATCTTTCCCGGAGAGCCGATCACAAAAAGCCGTTTATTTTTTCGGAGATCCGCATCCGATCTTTTCCGGAAGGAGGCGCGCGTATGCCGCTCGCGGACAGACTGCGGCCGACGGACCTGTCGCAGGTCTGCGGTCAGGACCATATTTTGGGCGAGGGGAAGCTGCTGCGCCGCATCGCGGATTCGGGCGAGATCCCGAACCTGATCTTCTACGGCCCCTCGGGCACGGGCAAGACCACCGTGGCGCGGATCCTGGCGCAGCGCGCGGGCAAGACGCTCTGTAAGCTCAACGGCACCTCCGCCTCCACCGCGGACATCAAGGAAGTCATCGCCCAGACGGAGGGCCTCGGCGGCGAAAACGGCGTGCTGCTCTACCTCGACGAGATCCAGTACCTGACGAAAAAACAGCAGCAGACGCTCCTCGAGTTTATTGAGGACGGCCGCGTCACCTTGATCGCCTCCACCACGGAGAACCCGTATTTTTATGTATATAACGCGGTGCTCAGCCGCAGCACGGTGTTTGAGTTTAAACCCCTGCAGCCGGAGGACGTGGAGCGTTCGCTCCAAAACGCGATCGCGAAGCTCGAGGAGGAGGACGGCGCGCCGATAGAAATCGAGGAGGGCGTGATCCCGCAGATCGCGCGGAACTGCTCGGGCGACGCGCGAAAGGCCATCAACGCCTTGGAGATCTGCTGGACGGCCGCCCGCGCCGACAAAAGCGGCGCGCGGCATATCGGCATGGAGGACGCGAGGCTCGCCGCGCAGCGCAGCGCGAACCGCTACGACCGCGACGGGGACGATCATTATCAGATGCTCTCGGCCTTTCATAAATCGGTGCGCGGCTCGGACGAGAACGCGGCGCTGCATTATCTCGCGCGGTTTATCGACGCCGGCGACATCCTGCCGGTCTGCCGCAGGCTCTTGGCCATCGCGTGCGAGGACATCGGGCTTGCCTATCCGCAGGCGATCCCGATCGTCAAGGCCTGCGTGGATACGGCGCTCCAGCTTGGGCTCCCCGAGGCGCAGCTTCCGCTCGCCGACGCCGTCATCCTGCTGTGCACCGCGCCGAAATCGAATTCCGGCATGCTCGCCGTCACGGCGGCCCTCGCGGACGTGCGGGCCGGGCTCTCGGGGGACGTGCCGGAGCACCTCGTCAACCTGCACGTCAGAACCGGCGACGGCCATGTCGCCGAAAGCTACAAATACGCGCATAATTATAAAAACCATTATGTGAAGCAGCAGTACCTGCCGGACACGCTGAAGGGCAAAGTCTATTATCATTTCGGCGATAACAAAGCCGAGCAGGCCGCGAAGGCGTGGCGGGAAAAACTCCTCGCCGAGGCGGAGAAATAGCGCCTTCCGCGTTTTTGAAGACGGCGGGCGGCCCAGGAAACGTCAAAACCTCCGGCCGGGAGGCGTATTCCCGAAGTTTTTTAAGACCGGCGGAAGTGATCCCGGCCCTCCGGCCATCAAAAAAAGCGGCCCTCCCCGGGGAGGCCGCTTTTGGAACGACGCTTATTTCAAATGGTGCTCAGCGTTTCGAGCAGTTCCTCCTTGGTCTGATAACCCACGAGACGGGCCGCTTCCTCCCCGTTGTTAAAGAAGATGATGGTCGGCACCGCCGAGACGTTGTAATTCATGGCGATATCGCCGCACTCGTCGACGTCGACCTTGCCGACAAAAGCCTGGCCGCCGAGCTCGGCCGCCAGATCCTCGATGACCGGGTCGAGCATCTTGCAGGGGCCGCACCAGGAGGCGTGAAAATCAGCGATGGCCTTTCCGGTTCCGTTTAGGATGCTGCTGTCGAAGTCCTCTTCGTTCATATTGATTGCGGGCATGGATGAACCTCCTTTTCTTTTTAGAATATTGTTCCCAATTTTTGATTATAATACGGCGGGGGCATTTTGTCGAGTACGCGCAAAAAATACCGCATAAAACTCAATTCCATCCTTGACAATTTTCCTGTAATAGGTATAATAAAAAAGCACGAGAAATTGCCCGATTGTGTAACGGTAGCACGACAGACTCTGACTCTGTTTGTCGGGGTTCAAATCCTCGTCGGGCAACCAGTAAAAAACCGCATGGTTAAGCCGAAAACGGCGTGCCATGCGGTTTTATTTTTTGCTCCAAAAACAGGTTTGACCACAATTTGACCACAATTTGAGAAAAAATTGGGATGGAAGCGCACTACCACCTACACCGTCATTAAGCGGCTGTGCGAAAAGGGATTTACGCAGAGCGAATCCGCGGTCGTCACCGCGCGGATCAAGCGCGAGGAGGCGCAGCGCAGGGAGAGCGGCGCGTTTCTGGATAAGGCCTTTGGCGGCTCGCTGCCGGCGTTCCTCGCGGCGTTTGCCGGGGGGAGGGGCATTTCCGAGGCGGCGGCCGAGCGGCACCGCCTGATCGACCGGTTTTCCGGAGGGCGCGGCGTATGACGTTTCTTTTTTTGGTATTCTCCGCATGAGCGCCGCCGCATTTCTAACGTTTCGCAGCCGGGGGCCTTTTCGCGCGGCCGCGGGATTTTGACAGAGGGCCGTTTTTTTGCTATAATAAACCGTCTTGCCCGGTGAAGCGGGCGCGGGCCCCGGCCCTCGGGCAAACCCGGAGGCGGCCTGTGCCGCCGGGACGGGGCTGTCTGTCCACCCGCCGCCGGGGGCGGGAAAAACGCTTTTTTGATCGGAAAGGGACTTCTTTATGATTCGGACGAAAACGCAGAAACTTACCGCCGCCGGGATGCTGATGGCCGCCGGCCTGCTGCTGCCCTTTGCTTTCGCGCACGGCCTCGGCATGCAGGGGACGGTGCTGCTGCCGATGCATATTCCGGTGCTGCTGGCCGGCTTCCTCTGCGGCCCGATGTACGGCGCGCTCTGCGGCCTGCTGATCCCGGCGATGAACACCCTGCTGACCGGGATGCCGCCGGCGTTTCCGATGCTGCCGATCATGACGGCCGAGCTCACGACCTACGGCCTTGTCAGCGGCGTGCTTTTCTGGAAGACGCCGCTCGGCGGGAAAAGATTCGGCGTGCTTCCGGCGCTTGCCGCCGCCATGCTCTGCGGCCGCGTCTCCTACTGGGCCATGTTCGAGGCCCTCGCCGCCGCGTTTGGCGAGCTGAAAGCGCTCCCGGTCTTAGCGGCGGTGACGGCCGGGATTCCGGGTATCGTCGTCCAACTGCTGCTGATCCCGTCGATCGTGGAGGCCTTGCGCCGCTTTCGCCCCGAAGAGGACGCGCTGCGCTCGGCGGTCAACCTGATCCGCGAGGGCACGGCCACCTGCGTGGTCGTACGGGACAACCGCATTGTCCATACGAGCACGGGCGCGGGGCTCGACCCGGTGATCCGGCTCTATGAGCGGGGCGTGCTCAAGGGCGCGTCCGTCGTCGACAAGATCGTCGGCAAGGCCTCCGCGATGGTGCTCATCCTCGGCGGCGTGAAAAGCTGCTACGGCGTCACGATGAGCAGGTCCGCCGAGGCGTACCTGAAAGCGCACCGGGTTTCCGCCGCGTGGGATACGTTGGTCGAGACCATTGCCGACCGCTCCGGCGGCGGCGTCTGCCCGATGGAGCAGACCGTCCGGGAGATCGACGACCCTGCCGAGGGGCTCGCGGCTTTAAAAAAGAAATTGGAGGAGCTCCGGAGCGGGGCGCCGGTTTGATCCCGGCATCCGTTTTCCGCAGACCCCTCGCGGATCGTTATCGCCATATGAAGAGAGGCCGCCGGTAAAAACCGGCGGCCTCTCTCTGTTACGGGATGCGATGCTTTTTTTCTTTTTATTCCTGTTCCGTGAGCCGCTCCATCAGATGGATCAGCACCCGGATGCCGTGCGCATAGGCGCGCAGGGAGAGCTTTTCGTCCGTGCCGTGCACGCCGCGCGCGACCTCGTCCTCGTTGCCCATAAACGGGCTGCAGCGCAGGCAGGTATCGCAGATCTGCTCGTAGTGGTGGGCGTCCGTGGCCCCCGCCGTCATGGACGGGATGATCACCGCGTCCCCGAAATACCGGTTCATGGCCGCCTTGAGCGCGCGATAGCCGAAGCCGTCGGTCCGGGCCGTGGCGGAGGGGTCGTTCGCCTGCAAAAATCGCAGCGAGACCTCGGGGTCGTCCACGGCTTTTTTGCATTTCTCCATCACCTCGGCGGCGGTGTGGCCCTCGGCGATGCGGAAGTTGACGACGGCCTCCATGTTCTGGGGCATCACGTTGCAGGCCGCGGAGCCGCCCCGGATCACGGTGGGCGCGACCGTGGTGGTCACGAGCGGGAAAAGCTCCGGCACCCCGAGGCAGTAGTCCGCGAGGGCCCCGGCGTTTTGATCGAGATCCGCCGCGAGGGTCTTGAGCGGCTCCTCGGTGATATAGGGGCTAAGCGCCGCGAAAGCGCCCCGCACCGCCGGCGAGAGCTCCGCCGGGAACGGGTCCTCCACGATGCGGGCGACGGCGCGGCAGAGCCTGCCCAGCGAGGTCCCGCCGAACGGGCGGCTCGAGTGCCCGCCCGCGCTTTTGGCGGAGAGCTCCAGATCCGCGTATCCCTTCTCCATCAGGTCGATCTGGGAGATATAGACCCCGGGCGCGCCGTAGGCCGCCCCGGACTGGATCTTCCCGCCGCCCTCGTCGAGCACGAACTCGAGCCGTGCGCCGCGGTCTTTAAGCGTGTCGGAGACGGCCCTCGCGCCGAGGTTATAGGTCTCCTCGTCCTCCCCGAAGGCGAGATAGACGGTCCTCGCGAACCGTGCGCCGCGCGAGAGCAGGTATTCCACGGCTTCAAACACGCCGAAGACCTGCTCCTTGATGTCGAGCGTCCCTCTGCCCCAGATGTAGCCGTCGGCGATCTCGCCGGAGAAGGGCGGGTGGGTCCAGTCCTTTTCTGTCCCCTCGACCACCGGAACCACGTCCTGATGGCTCATAAAAAGGGCCGGAAGCAGGGATTCGTCCGTGCCGGGGATCGTGATGAGCACGCTGCGGCCGATCAGCTCGAAGCTGCCCGCCCCCATCACGGCGGGATAGCTCTCCCGCATCAGGGACTGAAGCGCGTCGAAACCGGAATAGTCGGCGCCGTCGTTGACGGTGACGCAGCGCACCGCGGCGGAGAGCCTCTCGGCCGCGCCGCGGGTATCGAGGTCCGGGTAATCGCTTTCATTTGTAAAAAATTCGGTTACGTCTTTCATTTTTCCTCCAGATAGCGGCTTAAATATTCTCCTGTGCGCGTCGGCACGGCGGCCGGCGGCGGGGAAATCTCTCTTTTCAGTAATCTTTTTATACCCCGGCTTCTTCCTGCTGTCAACCGCCCGCGCGCGATTTTCACAATCCTCTAAAAAAGCGGCCGATTTAAAAAGCGTTTTTGTGGTTTGCGGGCAAAACCCCCGGTTTTTGGCCAAAAAAAACGCCCCGGCCTAAAAAACGGCTCCGGAGCGATTCTTTTTGCCCGGATCACTTGGGTTTTCGCTTGTTGAGGCTCGCGAGATACCGGTAGACCGTCGCCCCGGAGCAGCCGATGGCCTGGGCGACGCCGCTCACGGCGCCCTTCACGATGAAGATGCCGTTTTGGCTGAGCCGGTCGACGATGTGGATTTTTTCCTGCGGCGGCCATGCGCCCGCGGACGTGAGAATCGCGTCCATGGCGGTTTTCCCGATTGCGATAAGAAAACGGCATAGCCTCTCGGCTATGCCGTTTTTTAAGATCTGCTTCAGCAGGTTTTCCAAACGTCTTGCCGTTTGGAAAACAA
>CAZAAR010000062.1:0-8137 GCA_964483415.1 uncultured Oscillospiraceae bacterium | reverse complement strand
CAATGGACCGTCAGCAAAAAAGCACTGCTTTCATGAAAATGTGATAGTACTTTATTACATTTGTATTTTGGCAATAGATCACAATTCGCTCGATAATGAGTCTAAAAAAGGCACCCTACTTTGTAATTTCGTAGGGTGCCTTGCTCGTTTTATCTCATTATTTTTCCCAATCCGTTGCCATTTCATGCTCTTTCCTATGCAGTAACCACCTTTGCGATGTAGATGTTTTCCGAGTCAAACATTAATTGCATTGACTGATTGTATAAATTATCTATAGTATGAATATTTTCAACGAATAAACTTATATAATCGTTCTGGCTATCCGTAAGTATCTGCAGTACATTCTGTGTTCTGTTAGTATCTACATCCTGAAGAACGCCACCAGCTTTGAGGAGATTTTCGTCAAGCTGAGACTTACTGATTACAGGAATTTTCTCTACTACCTTTCCTGCACCACTACTTAGTTTTGATAGACCCTTTAAGACATACCCTTCAAGAGAGGTTTGGGAGTCCTTTTCGATTTTCTCGGCACACTTTTCAAACAACGCAGTATAGTCACCGGAATACTCCCGAATCTTATTTGCGATGCTATTCAAGTAGTTTGTATTGAAATTTTCAAGAAGCATAACCTCCAAGAATGACGAGAAGGAAAATGTGTATAGTGCCAATTGATAATCGTTCAAGCGGAATATTGTCTTGTTTAATGTAGATTTAACTTCCTGACCGCTTTGAAACAGAGCTTTTTTACAGAGCGCCTTTGTAAGCTGTTCACGATAAAGTATAATGTTCTGCTCGGCTTCGCGCTTAATATCCTGAACTAAAATATGCTTGTGGGATTTGTACTTATCGTTGTCCCAATTGAACTTATAGTTGTTAAGAACATCAGATAACGCATTAATGTTGCCCTTGAGCTTTGCTTCCTCTTTCAATTCTAAGAAGGCAAGTATCTCCTTTTGCGCTTCATGGATAGCGTCTAATTTTCTTTCAACCGACATAAGAGTTACTGCCATAAAGAGCATGGTTGGGTCAAGCGGTATATTCGTCATTCTAGCAAGGCCACCACCAACGCCACCATTGGCTGCTTGAAGATTACCAATAAACTGACCGCCACTTTTAAACATAGTCTTTCCCGCAGTGTTGACAAAGTACAAGCCACTTTGTCCAGCGCTGCTCGCCGCATAGTTTGCAAGCTGTGTTAAGGGTTGGAAAGCTACACCTAACGCAGCAGCTTTCTCGATAGGGAATTTCTGCGTTTCAGTCATATTGATATTCATTTTTACAAGCTCTGACGGGGGATAATATTCAACATCCATCATTGTCTGAATGAGTGCATTTTTATTATTCATTATGGTTTCCTCCTATGTCAATTCTATAACAGCGTTTGTAATTTTCGCGAATCAAGCTTAACATCCAACCCGACCACATAACCCTGCCAAATTTAAAAAACATCTATCCTGTACACTCGCGAAGTGCCAACATCAATCTCGTTCACTCGCACTTGAAATCCGCCCTCTGGACTGATTCCCTCAAAGCGATATTTTGACGTTTTCAGCACATCAGATTTTTACCCTAAAACCCCGAAAGTGCCAGTATTACTGGACTTCTCGCACACCTCTCATTTTACCCTTGACATCAATCCTACCGTCTCAACGTGCTCCGCGCGCGGGCGCCTTGCGTCCCTCCGGCTTTCCCTTTCTTGCGGAAGCGGCGGCGCTCGGTTTTTTCTCCAGCAGGCAGACACATTCCACGTGCTCCGTGTGCGGGAACATGTCCACCGGCTGGATCTTTTTGACCAGATAGCCGCCCTCGGCGAGGAACTGCAGGTCGCGGGCGAGCGACTCCGGTCCGCAGGAGACGTAGACGATCCGCTTGGGGCGCACCGCGAGCAGGGAGGAGAGAAACCTCCGGTCGCTGCCGTCCCGCGGCGGGTCGAGAAACGCGACGTCGAGGGGGATACGCTCCTTCGCCATGCCGCCGAGGTATTCGCCGGCGTCGCCCTGCGTGAACCAGCAGTTCCGGATGCCGTTGCGCCTCGCGTTGGCGATGGCGTCCCGCACGGCGTCGCGGCCAAGCTCCACGCCGAGCACCTCGCCCGCCTGCCGGCTCGCGGCCATGCCGATGGCGCCGATGCCGCAGTAGGCGTCGAGCACGCGCTCCTTGCCGGTCAGGGCGGCGTAATTTACGGCGATGTCATACAAAACCTCCGCCTGTACAGGGTTGACCTGATAGAACGACTTTGCCGAGATGCGGAACGTGAGCCCGCACAGCACGTCCTCGATGTAGCCCTTGCCATAGAGCACGCGCTCCTGCTCGCCGAGCACGACCGGGCCGAACCGGTCATTGAGGTTGAGCACCACGGTGGTGATCTCCGGGCGCAGCTCTAAGAGCTTTTTGAGGAAGGGCTTCTGGAGTTTGAAGATCGGATCGGTCGCCACGAGCACGGCCATGACTTCGCCGGTTGCGAAGCCGCGCCTGACGAGCACATGGCGCAGAAAGCCGGCGCCGGTGCGCTCGTCGTAGGCCGTGATCTTGAATTCCGGCATCAGTTCGCGGATCGTGCGGATGACTGCGCCGGCCTCCTCGTCCTCGATCAGACAGTGGCTCACGGGGACGATCCGGTGGCTCGAGGACTGGTAGATGCCCGAGACGACGCCCCGCTCCTGCGAAAAGCCGAACGCCGCCTGCACCTTGTTGCGGTAGTGCCACGGGTTCTTCATGCCGATGATCGGACAGACGCGGCAAAATTTCCCGAGGAGGGCCTCCACCTTCCGCTGCTTGAAGGCAAGCTGCTCGGGATAGGTCAGATTCTGAAGCTGGCAGCCGCCGCATTTTTCCGCAAAGCGGCACTCCGGGCGATGTCTCTGTTCCAACGGGAAGGCCCCCTTTCTTATAATATCATTCAGTATACCCCGGACCGGGGCTTCTTGCAAGAAAGCTTTTCCCCGGATTTTGCCCGGAAAAATTCCGCCGGACAGACAAAAACCGTTTTTTTGCGGAATAGGATGGAATATCCCCCGCGCGGCGATTTCCCGACCGGAAGAGCGCCGCGGGATTCTTTGCCCGCGGGAGCAGGTTTCCGCCGGATTCTTTTTTTGCGCAAACAAGGTCTCGCCGGGTTCTTTTCTTGAAAAAGCGAAATCCCGGGTAGACGGAGGCGCCGGCGGGATGGTATAATATCCATAGGGTGGTTATGATACATTTCAGTGGCCCGCCTAAGGCGATGGCCGATGATACCGCCGCGCTTTGCGCCTGTGGTACAATAAAACCGAACCAAATTCTTCGGGAGGGATGCCAGTGAATATCGCGCATTTTCTGACGCCGAAGCTCTTTGTGGCAACGCTTTATGAAGACAGCACGATCCGTCAGGGATTGGAAAAGATGCATTTTTACCACTATACGGCCGTCCCGGTGACGACGCGGGAAAACATCTATGTCGGCACGGTGAGCGAGGGGGATTTCCTCTGGTATCTGATGGAAAAGGCCGACTCGGAGGACGGCGTCTCGCTGCGGGATATGGAGGACCTGCTGCTGCGGGACATCCTGAAGCCGGACCGCTACCCGCCGGTGCCGATCACCGTGTCGATCGAGGAGCTGCTCGTGCAGGCCATGAACCGCAACTTCATCCCCGTGGTGGACGGGCGCGGCGCCTTCATCGGGATCGTCACCAGAAAGGCGATCATGCAGTATTTTTCCGACCCGGCGGAGGAGAAAAAGACGCCCGCCGAGCGCATCTGCCCGGACTTCTCCACGGAGGGCAGCAAGGCGAAGCGAGAGACCGGGTACGCCGGGCTGCTGTAAAGGTCCCGGACGCCGGGAGGCCGGAGGTCGGCGCGGAGAGGCGCGTTCCGGAGGCGTTTTTGAAAAAAGTACGAAGACCCCCTCGCGCGCCGAAAGGCGGGCGGAAGGGGGCCTCTTTTTTTGTTTTTCGGCAAGACGGAGGAGGGGGAGACGCGCAAGCCCCGGTCAGTAGGACATCAGGGGCGCGGAGCCGTCGTCCCGCGCCTTTTCGACCGAGCGGATCTCCACCTCGTAGCGGCAGCCCCCGTCGGCGACGACGGTCACCCGCTCGCCGGCCCGCCGGCCGAAGACGGCCCGCCCAAACGGGGAATCCTTGCTGACGCGTCCCTCGGTCGGGTCGCAGCGCACGGTGGTCACGATCTGATAAAATTCAAGCTCGCCGTCCTCCGGCAGATAGACGCAGATTTTATCGTAGAGGCCCACCGTGTCGTCCGCCGTCTCGCCGCAGATGATCCTCGCGGTCTTGATCATGGCCTCGAGGTAGCGGATGCGGCTGTCGTTGCGGTTTTTGGCGCGCTTGGCCTCTTTGTACTCAAAGTTTTCGCTGAGGTCGCCGAATTCGCGGGTGCGCTTGACCTCGGCGATCAGCTCGGGGCGCAGCTCAAGCTTGCGCCGCTCGATCTCCGCCCTCATTTTTCCGATATCCGTCTCGGTCAGTTCGTCGTACATGCCCGCCGCCTCCGCAAAAAAAGATAGCCCTATTATACCCCGGCCGCCCGCCGGATTGCAAGCGCGCGCGGACCGGACGCCGGACGGGGAGCCGCGCAAGTCGGAGGTTTTGCCGCTTTGGTTGCCGCGCCCCGAAAATCCCTCCGGACGGCGGGCCCCTTTACCTCCGTCCTCCGCCCCCGCGTCTCAAAGGCTGAAACGAGGGGAAATAATTTTTCACAAAAAACGAATTTCGCGTTCCCACGGGCGCGTCTTTTTTTTTCGGGCCGTCTATGCTATAATAAACGCTATGAAAACGGAATTATCCTGTTGCAAACATAATAAAAACGCAACTGTCCGGATCTAAATGCGATGAAAACGCGATTAACTTAACATTGGAAGCGCAATCAATCAGACGAAACAATACGAGGACGACGGAAGAAAGGGGCCGGATCATGGATCGGAGAATCGGCTTTATCGGAATGGGAAACATGGCCAAGGCCATCGCCGGGGGGATCATCGCCGCCGGCGCGGTGGAGCGGGGGCAGGTGTCCTCCTACGACCCGATGCAGGAGAAGCTGCGGGAGAGCGCCGCGCAGCTCGGGTTTTGCCCCTGCGCGGAACCGGGGCAGCTCGCCGCGGACAGCGACATCCTCGTCATGGCCTGCAAGCCCCACCAGATCGAGGGCGTTTTGAAGGAGATCGGCGGCATGCTCCCCGGCAAGGCGCTGCTCTCGATCGCGGCGGGCTGGGATTTTGAGCGCTATCAGCCTCTCCTCGCCCCGGGCGTCCGGTTTCAGGCCATCATGCCCAACACCCCCGCGATGGTCGGGGCGGGCGTGTTCCTCTTTGAGGAACAAAACTCCCTCGGGGAGGAGGAGCGGCCGGAGATCATAAAGCTCTTTTCCTCGATCGGCTTCGTGCGGGAGCTACCGGGCAGGCTGATGGGAGCGGCGGGGGCCGTCACCGGCTGCGGGCCGGCGTTCGCGGATCTCTTCATCGAGGCCATAGCGGACGCGGCGGTCAAATACGGCCTGCCGCGCGCGCTCTCGTATGAGCTCGCGTCGCGGATGCTGCTGGGCGCGGCGAAACTCCAGCTCGAAACCGGCGAGCACCCCGCGGCGCTCAAGGACGCCGTCTGTTCCCCCGGCGGCATCACGATCCGAGGCGTTGAGGCGCTTGAGCATGCGGGATTCCGCGCGGCCTGCATGGACGCTGTGGACGCCGTGATGGGCGGCTGAGAGGCAAAAGACGGCGCGGCCCCGTCCGCCCGGACGGGGCCGCGCTTTTTGGGTAGGAAGATTCTCCGGTCATCCTGAAAAGATTTCGGCGGCGCGCCGATCGGCGCCCTTTGAGACGGTATCCTGACCGGGGAGGGATCTTTCCTCGCGTGGGAAACAGGCGTCCGGGGCGCCGTCCCGCCCGCGGGCGGAGCCGCGATGAGCGGAAAAAGCGGCGCCGTTTTTATCCCGGCGTCCGCGGGCGGAAATACGCTGCTGCATACAAGAGCTGCTTTCGGCGGTTTGGGTTCTCGCTCCCGCGCCCGCGGGCGCGAATGCGAAAAAAGAGAGGGAAAGCGTATGAAATATCTTGTGATCGGAGCGGGAGGCGTCGGGGGCTGCCTCGCCGCCAGAATGGGCGACGCGGGGCTCGACGTGGACGCGCTGGCCCGCGGGGAGAATTACGAAGCCATGAAGCGGCACGGGCTGATCTTCCATGGGCTGGACCGGGACTATGCGCTGCCGGCACAGCGCTGTTTTGACGAGGAGGGGTATGCCGGAAGCACGGATCGCATCCGTAAGGATTGCATCCGCCCGGATCTCATCCTGCTCTGCACGAAGACCTACTCGGTCGAGGCGCTTTTGCCGTTTTTACGGAAGATCGCGCGCCCGGGCGCGGTGCTGCTGCCGCTGATGAACGGGCTCTTTAACGGCGCGCGCCTCGCGGGGCTGCTGCCGGAATACGAGGTGATCGACGGCTGCGTCTACCTCGGCGGCCACCTCTCCGCGCCCGGCGAGGTTCAGCAGACCGGGAAAACCATCCGCCCGGTCTTCGGGGAATTCGGGGAGGAGCATCTGCGGCCGGTTTTGGAGCAATTTGCCGCGGACCTGCAAAGCGCGGGCGTCGAGTACGTCTATTCCCATGATATCCGGAAAGAGATTCTGTTAAAATTCGTGTGGATCTCCTGCTACGCGGCGGCCTGCGTCCATTTCGACTGCGACGCGACGCCGATTATTGAGGAGCCGGGGAAACGCGCGTTCTTCGAGTCGCTCGTCGCGGAGGAGTTCGCGCTCGCCGGGCCGCTCGGAATCGCGCTCGACGGCGGGGCGAAAGAGAAGCTGCTCGCCGCTTTCTGGTCGTTCACAAAGCCCGGGACATGGCCCTCCGCCTACATGGATTATAAGAGGGGCGGGAGGGCCGAGACGGATACCCTGATCGCCGAGCCACTCCGGATCGGGCGGACGGCGGGCCTGCCGATGCCCTGCTTTCAGGCGGTCGCGGACGGACTCGGGCTCGCCCTATAAAACGCGGCGGGGATGCGGCGCCGGGGCATAAGCCCCCGCGGACCCGCGTCCGGCCCGCGGATAGAACCGTAAAAATAACGCCCGTGCTCAAACGAACGGTTTGAGCACGGGCGTTATTCGTTATAAAAGAGGCGATCGCGGCCCGGTCCGAAAACCCCTCCGGAAGAGAAGGGCGTCGGCGCGCGGAAAATCGTCTGTCCGGGGGCCGGGGGCTTTCTTTTCGCCGGAGTCAGAGGGACGTCCGCTTCGCGGCCTCGCAGGTCAGGCGGATGCCGTCGAGCGGCAGGCGGTAATCCACGATGTCGAAGAGCCCGGAGTTCTCAAACAGGCGGGAAAAGCCGCCGGTCGCGACGATCTTCGTCTCGGGGCCGAGCGCCGCCTTGATATTGGCGGTGAGCTTCTCCACGGCGCCGAGGTAGCCGTAATAGACGCCGGCCTGCATGCTCTGGGCCGTGTTTTTTCCATAGGGGACCTCGGGGTCGCAGAGCTCGACGCGCGGGAGCTTGGCGGCCTTCTCAAACAGGGCGTCCATGGCGATCTTGATGCCGGGGTAGATCACGCCGCCGAGAAATTCCCCTTTGGCGGAGACGGCGTCGCAGCAGGTGGCGGTGCCGAAATCGACGATGACGAGCGGTCCGCCGTATTTCCGGTAGGCGGCGTAGGCGTCCATCAGGCGATCCATGCCGACCTCGCAGGGGTGGTCGTAGAGATTCGGGATCGGGCAGGGGAGCGACTCCCCGACGATCTTCGGCGTGACGCCGAAATATTTGATGACGGCGCTCGAGACCGTGTAGTTGACCTGCGGCACGACCGAGCCGATGGCGGCGTCGGTGACGGCGGAAAGCGGGATATGCTGCATCTCAAAAAACTGCCCGGCGAAGAGGCCGACCTCGTCCGAGGTGATGTCCCGCCTGGTGCCGAGGCGGAAGACGGCGGCGAGCTTTTCCCCGTCATAGATGCCGAATTCCATCGTGGTGTTGCCGATGTCGATCGCAAGAAACATAGGATGTCCTTTCTCGCCCGGGGCCGGGGTCAGGGGCCCGCGGGCGGTTCCTCCGGTTGGGGAGGACTGTCGAGGTTTTCGATGGCGGCGGCGTAGCGCTCCGCCAAGATGTCGTAGGAGTGGCGCTCCAGCACGTATTTCCGGCCGGCCGCGCCCATGGAGG
>CAZAAR010000061.1:0-8175 GCA_964483415.1 uncultured Oscillospiraceae bacterium | reverse complement strand
CCGTTGGTGTTTTCTCAAAGATCCCGGGCCGGCGGCTTCAGCCTGCCGTCGAAATCGTCCCCGTATTCCGGCAAGAGCGGGAATTTGACCGGCCTTTTGTCGCGGTTGGAGCGGTAGATGCCGGTGATGAGCTCCACGGTCCTGCGCCCGTCCTCCAAGGTGACCAGCGGCTTTTTCCCCTCTCGGATGGCCGTCAGGAAGTCGTTTAGCTGCTCGATATGGAAATAGTGCATGTTGTCCACGCTGTTAAAGAAGGCGCGGTCCGCGGCCTTATATTCCTCGAGGCGCTCGGCCTCGCCCGCGACCGTCCAGAGGTCGTTGACCGGCGGCTCGGCGATGCCGGACACCCCGGCGATGAACATGGCCCCGCCGTCCGTCTGGACGCCGATGCTCGCGCCGTTTTCGCCGTGCACGCGCACGTTCCCGAAGAGCGCGGGGTTCTGCGAGTTGCTCACGACGATGCTGCCGATCGCGCCGCTTTTAAAGCGGATGACCGCGGCGGCCGTGTCCTCGACCTCGAGCTCCGGGTGGTTAAGTGTGTCCCAGACGCCGTAGAGCTCGTCGATCTCGCCCATATACCATAATAACAGGTCGAGCTGGTGCGGCGCCTGATTGATGAGCACGCCGCCGCCCTCGCCTTCCCACGTCCCCCGCCACGGGTCGCTGTGGTAATAGGCCATGTCCCGCCAGCCCAGCATGTTGACCGTGCCCAAGATGGGCGCGCCGATCTTGCCCTGCTCGATGGCTTGCTTGACCCGCATCGCGGGCGGATAAAACCTGCGCTGGCAGATGGTGGTTCCGACGACGCCGGCCCTGTCTGCCGCCGCGAGGATCGCGTCGCAGTCCTCGAGCGAGGCGGCGAGCGGCTTCTCGATCGCGATGTGCAGCCCCAGCTCGCAGCAGCGCGCGGCGATCTCCGCGTGGCTCGGGTGCGGCGTGCAGATCGAAACGGCCTGCACACCGCTCTCTTTCACCATCGTCGTAAGATCGGTGTAGGCCCGGATGCCGTACCGCGCGGCGAAGGCCTCCGTTTTTTCCTTGTCTCTGCCCAGGCACGCCACAAGCTCGCTGTTTTCGCAGTGTTGGAAGGCGTGGGCGTGGAAGTGGCCCACCTTGCCGCAGCCGATGACCGCCGTCTTTATTTTCTCCATCGCTTACTCCCCGTCGCCGCAGCGAAAGACGATCTTCGTGAGGCCGTCCTCCCGGCGGTAAATTTTATTCATCCAGAGATCGCCCTCCGCGAGGGGGACGACCTTGGAGACCGCGCCGTCCATCGTTTACTCCCCGTCGCCGCAGCGGAAGACGATCTTCGTGAGGCCGTCCTCGCGGCGGTAAATTTTATTCATCCAGAGATCGCCCTCCGCGAGGGGGACGACCTTGGAGACCGCGCCGTCCATCGTTTACTCCCCGTCGCCGCAGTGAAAGACGATCTTCGTGAGGCCGTCCTCCCGGCGGTAAATTTTATTCATCCAGACGTCGCCCTCCGCGAGGGGAACGACCTTGGAGATCATCGCGTCCACATCCACCTTGCCCTCGGAGATCAGCCGCAGGCACTCCGGGTATTCGCCCGCGGAGGCGCAGGAACCGAACAGGCTGATCTGCCGGGTCACGACGTATTGGAGCGGGAGATCCACGCTCCGGGCGAGGTTGCCCACCAAGACGACCCGCCCGCCCAGGACCACCGCGCGCACGCAGAGATCGAAGGTGGCCGGGATGCCGGTGGCGTCGATGGCGACGTCCACGCCGCCGTCCGAGCACGCAATCAGCCGTTCGAGCGCGTCATCGTCTTTCGAGCAGACGCAGTCGTCCGCGCCGCAGGCCTTCGCGGCCTCGAGCCTGCCCTCGTCGATGTCCACGGCGATCACCTGTTTCGCGCCGAAGCTTTTCACCACTTGGACGGTCAGCATGCCGATCGTGCCCACGCCTACGACAGCGACGGCGTCGTCCGGGCCGATCTTCGTGCGGGTGGCCGCGTGGAGGGCGATGGACAGCGGCTCCGTCATGGCGGCCTGCGTGAAGGTCACGTTGTCGGGCAGCCGGTAGAGGATATATGCCGGGACCGTGACGTACTCGGCAAAGCACCCGTTGCGGCGGTACTCCTCGCAGGACACGCCGAGCACCTGCCGGTTGGGGCAGAGGTTTACGTCGCCCCTGCGGCAGGCCTCACATTCGCCGCAGTAGACCGTCGAGTCGAAGGTCACGCGGTCGCCGACTTTATAATTTTTTACGTTTGCGCCGCAGGCCGAGACAACGCCCGCGGCCTCGTGGCCCATAATGACGGGCGGGCGGCGGCGGCCGGAGCTCCCGTCGAAGCCGTGTACGTCGCTGCCGCAGACCGCGCAGGCCTGAAGGCGGATCTGTACCTCATTGTCCCCCGGCTCGGGCGTCGGCACCTCCTCATAGGTAAGTTTCTTGTACTCGTGCATCACCAGCGCTTTCATCAACGCGCCTCCTTGGTTTTATTTTCGTTCCTTTTGTCGGGCGGCGGGCGCATGGCCCCGGCCCGGACGCCTTTTCATGATGGTTTTATCGGAATCCCGCGTCAGGCGCTTTTATGGCGGCGCCTCCCCGGGCCTGGTTTCGTCTTTTTTGTCGGGCGGCGGGCGCGTGGCCCCGGCCCGGACGCCTTCTCATCATGGTTTTATCGGAATTCCGCGTCAGGCGCTTTCATCAACGCGCCTCCTTGGTTTTATTTTTATTCCTTTTGTCGGGCGGCGGGCGCATGGCCCCGGCCCGGACGCCTTTTCATCATGGTTTTATCGGAATCCCGCGTCAGGCGCTTTTATGGCGGCGCCTCCCCGGGCCTGGTTTCGTCTTTTTTGTCGAGCAGCAGGCGGCGGCGCTCGAAGACGCCCATACACCGCCCGCAGACGAACAGCGCGGTCCCGCTGACCAGAATGACGGCGAGCGGGGCGAGGGTATAGGGATAGAGGTTATATCCCAAAAAGGCCAGCGCCGCGAGCGTGAAAAACAGGAAGAGCGTGTTCCTCCACTCCAAAACGAGCAGCAGCGCGGCGTTTTTTAAGCACACCCAAAGGGGCAGCTCCACGATGGAGACAAGGGTGAAGAAATAACACTGCAAGAGCGCAAAGAGCGTCCCCGCGCCGAGGAATACGGCCTCGGCAAGGCCCGCGCCGCCCCCGAGCAGGCGCACCCAGAGCGACAGCGAGACGGGCAGCAGCGTGAGCAGCGCCCAGACCCCCAGCTTGCCAAAGAAGCGGTCCCGGAACTCCATCCGGAATTCCTCCCAAAAATAGCTCGGGTTTCCCCGGATCAGGGAGCAGAGCGCCCGGGACGCGCCGGTGACCGCCGCGGGGACGGTGACGACCGGCAAAAAACACAGCAGCATCAGCAGGTTGAGCGCGAACAGCCGGAAAAAATAGGTGAACAGCAGATAAAAATACCTCCCGCCGCCCGGCGGGGCGCCCGTCTCCGTTTCAGGCGGACGGTCGTTTTCAGCCATTCGCGTTCCCCCTATCCCAAAAAACCGCGCGGGGATCAAAGCCCCGCGCGAGCCGCTGTCTTATCCCTTTACCGCGCCGGCCGTGAGTCCGCTGATGATGTACTTTTGCAGGCACAGCGACAGCACGACGATCGGCAGCGTGATGACCGACGATCCGGCCATCAGCCCGCCCCAGTCGACGTAGGCGTAGGACACGAAATTGAAAATGGCCACCGGCAGCGTCAGGGTCTTGGAGCCCGCCAAGATCAGCGAGAACATGAAATTGTTCCACGAAAAGATGAAGGCGAGCAGCGACGCCGTGAAGATGCCCGGGATCGAGAGCCTGAGCACGATGCGCACGAAGGCGCTGTACTGGTTGCAGCCGTCGATCCACGCGGCCTCCTGAAGCTCCATGGGGATGCTCTCAAAGTTTGGGATCATGATCCAGACGATGAAGGGCAGCGCCACGAGCATATGGGTGAGCACCAAAGCGGCGTAGGTGTTGCGCAGGCCCAGCGCCGCGAAGATGCTGAACCACGGCAGCAGGAAGGAGATGCCCGGGATCATGCGCACGAGCAGCACCACCATGCTGGCCTTGCGCATTTTATACCGGGCCACAACGTACGCGCACGGCAGGCCGATCACGAGCGAAAACAGGGTGGCGAGGGTCGCGACCACGAAACTGTTCCACGAATACTCGAGGAAATCGTATTTGTGGATCACGTTGATGTAGTTTTCGAGCGTCGGCACAAAGTCAAACAGCCCCCGGTTCGCGTTGATGATGGACTGGTTGGGCTGAAAGGACGAAAGAAACATCCACAAAATCGGGAACAGCGCGAAAAACAGCGCGGAGTAGATCAAAAAATGCTTTCCAATGGAGCCAAGGATCCGTCTCGCCGTTTTCGGCATCAGTAATCCACCTCCAATTTGGATTTCAGCTTCAGGAAGCCGCCTCCGATGGCCATCACCACGATGAAGAAGAGCACGGAGATCGCGGCCGCCTTGCCGAATTCATAATAGGAGAACATATTCAAATATCCGTAGATATTGATATTTTCCGTCGCAAAGTCCGGCCCGCCCTGCGTCGTGGCGTAGATGATGTCGAAGGTTTTCACGACGTCGATCAGGCGCATGAGCACCGCGATGAGGATCGAGGAGGAGGCGAGGGGCAGCGTGATCTTAAAGAGCATCTGCCAGCGGTTCGCGCCGTCCACCAGCGCGGATTCATAGGGCTCCTGAGGGATGGTCATCAGGCCGGCATAGGTCATGAGCATAACCATGGGCGTCCATTCCCACACGTCGATGAGAATGAGCACGAACATGGCCTCAAAGCTGGTGGTCGCTAAAAATTTCTGCGGGGCGAGGCCCAAAAACCGCACCACCGCGTTCGCGAAGCCGATCGACGGCTCGAGGATGAGCTTCCAGGCCATGCCCAGAGCGACGGGCGTGGCCACCACGGGCAGCAGCATCAGCGCCTGCACGATGCGGCGGCCGAAGAATTTTCTGTTGATGAGCAGCGCGAGGGCAACGCCGAGCACGGTCTCCAGCGTGATCGCGAGCGCCGCGAAGACGACGGTGCGCCACACCGCGTGCGTGAAGCGATCCTCCCCGAAGACCTGCGCGTAATTTTGAAGCCCCACGAATTCCGGAGCCTTTACGATGGACATGGACCAGTCCGTAAAGCTCATGGCGAAGTTGTATACCAGCGGCGCGATAATCATGAGGACGATGAAAATCAGGCACGGCATCGAAAAAACCAGTTTCAGGTGGGAATCAAACCATTTCCGCATAAACGTTCACTCTCTTGTTATCAAGATCTCATTCTACCGGCTCCGTTCCGGCTTTTCAAAAGCTCCCGGCCCGGGCGCGGGGGCGGCAAAACAAGTGCCGACGATCAAAATATGGAACTGGGAGGCGGGGCAAAGGCGCCCCGCCTCCCGGCGGAACAGGGATCAGCCCGCCGCGGCGGCGGCGTCCGCGTCCAGAATCGTCTGGAACTCGGCGTTCGCCCGGTCGGCGGCGGTCTGTACGTTGCCGCCCTCGATCGCGGTGGTGATGACGGTGCCGATGACGTCGCGGGCCTGAGCCACGGAGGTCGTCAGCGGGCGGTCATAGGACTTGGTGGCGATCTCGTTGCCCCTCTGGATGGCCGCGAGAAGCTCCGGAGGATAGTTGGCGGTGCAGGCGGGATCCTCCCACGCGGAGTTGCGGGCGGAGGAGATGCCGGCCGTCTGGCTGTACTTGGTCATCTCTACGCCGGCGGCCCATTTCATGAACTCGGCGGCGGCTTCCTTGTTGGGGCTGCCCGCGGAGATCGCAAGGCCCCAGGAGCAGACGTTCCACGTGGAGTTGTTGGGGCTCACGGCAAAGCCGGCGTTCTCATAGACGTCGGTCTCCGGTCCGCAGAAGGACTGCCAGATGGAGTCGGCGTCGGTGCAGAACGCGGCGCCGCCGGTGGAGTAGACGGCCGCGGCCTGCTGCCAGTGCATGTTCAGGGCGCCCTCGGGCCCGCTGTTGCGGAGCAGGTCGCCGTAGTAAGTAAAGGCCTCGACCGCCTCGGGGGTGTTGATGATGGCTTTATTGGTGGCAAAATCGATGAAATCGCCGTCAAAGCCGTACAGATAGGCGGAGAACTGGGTGACGGCGGCGTTGGCGAGGCCGCGGCCCACAAAGCCCACGACGCCGTTCGCGGGATCGTGCAGGGCGGCGGCGGCGACGGCGAAGTCCTCAAGATTGGTGGGGACGGAGATCCCCTTCGCCGCCAGCAGGTCTTTGCGATAATAGAGGACTTGGCGCTCGGTGATCAGCGGGACGCCGTAGTACACGCCGTCGGTGGAACCGGAGCGCAGGTAGCTGTCGGCGGCGGCCTGGATGAAGTCGCCGGCCTGGAACGACTCGTCCGCCAGCACGTCGGCGACGTCGGCGAGGTAGCCGTTCTGGATGAAGCGCTGCACTTCCTGGAGAGGACGGCACATGAACACGTCGATGTAGGTGCCGCCGGAGGCCAGCTCCACGTTGAGCTTGGTGCTGAGCTGATCCTCGGGGTACACTTCGAACTCGAGCTCGATGCCGGTGGCCTCGGTGAACTCCGCGAGCTTGCCCTCGACGGCGGTGGTCCAGTCGTGGCGGGCAAGGATCACGCGGATGGTCTGACCCGCGAAGGGTTTCTCCGATCCGCCTTCGGGCTCGACGGCGGAGGAGCCTTCCTCGGACGGCGGGGCCTCAACTTCGGGGGTGCCTTTACAGCCCGCAACAGACAGCAGCATGATCAGGCACAGAATCAGTGACAAAACTTTTTTCATGATCTTTCCTCCTTGTTTTTTATACATTAACCGGCGCGCGGATGGAGCGCCGTTTAACGATCGTCAGCGAGGCAGCCAAGGGGCGATTCTGAAAAAGTGCGCGGGTATACGAGGAAACGGCCACAATTTATCCGACGATTACGCGAATTTCCGCTTCCTTTTGAATTATCTTGCGTTTTATGTCATAATACACAAATATTATTCACATATTCCCATATAAATTATATACTCGCAACGAAACATTGTCAACTGAAAACCCCCATTTGAAGCCGGATCACGCAAGAAAAAAATCAGAACGCTTCGGACGCCGCGGGTCTTTTTATTATTTTATATTACGGGCGGCCGTTTTCTATGCGGGCGCGCGGCCCGCCCGCCGCGGCGGACAGGCGCAAACCCGGCGCGAGGCATAATTTTCGGCATGATTTCATAAAGTTTACACTCGCCTGTTTAGGGAGGGGTGTGTCTGATGAAAGGATTGCCGGAAGATCGGGCCGTGCTGCTGGCGGAGTATATCATCGAGAAAGGCGCGACCGTGCGCGCTGCGGCGCGGGCGTTCCGCGTTTCAAAGAGCACGGTACATATGGCAGTAACAATAAGGAATGCTTCATCTGGGAGTTGAGGTAGGGCAAGGGGTCGCGAAAAACGACCGTTCCAGATCGGCGGGTGTTACAGGTATGGTCGTCGTGGAACGGCGGGGAAAAGGCAGTGACATGGGTGCAGATAATAAGGAGGCTGTTCATCGTGCGCGACGCCGCATTCAGACGCGGACGCCATTCAGAAAAAGAGCGGAGACGTGACCAAGACTGTGAAATCCGGCTGTTCATCGAGGAGCTAAAGAAACAGCCCCTCGTCCTTGAAGAATAGGACGAAAGGCTGTGGATAGCAATCCTCGACCGGGCAACGGTGTTCCGTGACGGCAGGATTGTATTCCGATTCAAAAGCGGAAGTGAAATCGAGGCGGAGCGTTGATGCTTCACCTAAAGTGTACCCCATGTTAAGGATAATTTTGTATGCAGGCGCAAAAGCCGGAAAAGCGGCGATACAATTTCAATGCTTTACCGACATGAGGGATTTGGCAATGCCGTGGAGCGGCGCGAGCGCCATGCCGGATTTGCGGGAGAGCGGCTATATCACACGATAAATAGCGCGACCTCCGAATCTATGGAATCTCTATTCTTTTAATCGGCACATAGATATCCATCACTGCGCTGGCGCTGGCGAGGCAGCCGTTGGTCGGGGCGTAGAACTCGAATCCGAGCTTGTCGGAATCGTATTCATACTTTTGGTTATTGGGAAGCCAAGACACAATGATGTCCCGCCAAAGTTCGCAGACGGAGCGGTGGAGGGTGTGGGATTCGAACCCACGTGGGCTTGCACCCAAACTGATTTCGAATCAGCCCCGTTATGACCACTTCGATAACCCTCCGTATT
>CAZAAR010000060.1:0-8281 GCA_964483415.1 uncultured Oscillospiraceae bacterium | reverse complement strand
GGTGACAGGAGGTTTTCAGAGCCGAAGGCGGAGGAAACCGACGTCAAGAGGGGGCGGCGCCCTATGCCTCTTTCTCTCTCATCACAGCGCCCCGCGCGTTCCGGCGGCCGGGCGAAAGCCATCGGCCGCCATCCCTTTCGGGGGTGACAGGAGGTTTTCAGAGCCGAAGGCGGAGGAAACCGACGTCAAGAGGGGGCAGAGCCCCCTATGAAAAGAACACGCTTAAGCATGCTTAAGCGTGTTCTTTGGTTGGGCTGGCGCGATTCGAACGCGCGGGATGACGGAGTCAAAGTCCGTTGCCTTACCGCTTGGCTACAGCCCAGTATGCGGTTTTTCAAAAATCGCCCACGGAATCCTGCCGCGGGCGACCTCTTTTTATATGGGGTGGGAGGTGGGATTCGAACCCACGATCTTCAGAGCCACAATCTGACGCGTTAACCAAGCTACGCTACGCCCACCATGGATGCGGATCGGCTCCCGCAAAAAGCCTTTCCGCACATGCCCCCCTTTTGAGGGACGGGGTTCGTCCCATCTGTGGAAAAGGGACGTTTTGTATTCTCCAAGGGCGACCCTTAGAGGATACGGCTCTCTCCAAAGTTATCCTTGAAAAGAGCGGCCCTCTCAAAGAGGGCGGCCCTCCGGGAGGGCCTGTCCGAAACGGACGGAGAATCAGGCGGACACTCCGGCAAAGCTGCCGGCGCCCGCCTCCCGGGCGCGCCGACGAAAGCGAAAAACATCCGTTGGTGCGCCAATTTTTTGGCGCGCCAACGGGGATTCGAACCCAGGACCTACTGCTTAGAAGGCAGTTGCTCTATCCAACTGAGCTATTGGCGCAGATAGCGTGGAGCGGGCAATGGGAGTCGAACCCACCTATCCAGCTTGGAAGGCTGGCATACTAGCCGATGTATTATGCCCGCGCAACAGCATTGCATATTATAGCAAACGCACCCCTATTTGTCAACGAAATCGCCCGTCCGCTCCAAAAAAAGTTCACAGATTCCGGCGGGCCCGCGCTTGTAATACTCTGTGTTTCGGAATATAATGAAACAGACGCGAAAAAACGACATCTTTATTTTAAAATATTAAGAGGGGTCCCATTTGAGAATCATCTATTCCGAAGATTACGGCGAAATGAGCCGCAAGGCCGCCGCGCTGCTCGCGGCGAGGATGAGGGAAAAGCCGGACGGCGTGTTCGGGTTCGCGACGGGTTCCACGCCGGTCGGGACCTACCGCGAGCTTATCCGGATGGTCGGGGCCGGGGAGATCTCTTTCGCCCAATGCCATAGCGTCAACCTCGACGAATACTGCGGCCTCGGCCCCGAGAGCGACCGGAGCTATCTTTATTTTATGATGGAAAACCTGTTTTCCAAGGTGGATATGAGGCCGGAGCACATTCATATCCCGGACGGCCTCGCGGCGGACACGGACGCCGAGTGCCGGCGGTACGACGAGCTGCTGGAATCCTTCGGCGGCGCGGAGGCGCAGGTCTTGGGGATCGGCCGCAACGGGCATATCGCGTTCAACGAGCCCGGGGACGTCTTCATCCCGGAGACGCACCAAGTCGCGCTGGCCGAGGACACGATCCGGGCGAACGCGCGGTTTTTCGCCTCGGATGCCGACGTGCCGCGCTATGCGCTGACCATGGGCGTTCGGGGCATCCTCTCGGCAAAGACATTGCTGCTCGTCGCGAACGGAAAAGAGAAGGCGAAGGCGCTTTATGACGCCTGCTTCGGGCCCGCGGACCCGCGTGTCCCGGCGTCCGTCTTGCGCCTGCACGGGGACGCCGTCGTCGTCGCGGAGGGGGACGCGCTCTCCCTGATATTGGAACGACATCCGGAGGCCGTGGAGAAATGACCGGCCTCCCCGCCGCACGGAGGGATGACCGTTGGACAATCTGATACTGACCGGAAGCATCGTCCTGCCGCTCTTCGTGCTGATCGCGGCGGGATTTGCCTTGCGAAGGGCCGGCGTCGTCGGGGAGCCCCTCTCCGACGGGCTCAACCGGCTGGTGTTCGAGCTCTTTTTGCCGGCGATGATCTTTGAGAATATCTATGAAACCGAGACCGGCGGCGTCTTCGACGCGAAGCTGCTGGGGTTTTCCGCCGTTTTCACGGTCGCCGTCACCGGGCTCTCGATGTGGATCGTCCCGAAACTCGAAAAGGACGACCGGAAGCGCGGCACGCTCGTGCAGGCGATCTTTCGCAGCAACGTCGTGATCTTCGGGCTGCCGCTCGTGGCGTCCATCCTCGGGGAGGGCAGCTCCGGCCCGACGGCGCTTCTGATCGCGTTCATGATCCCGGTCTTTAACATCCTCTCGGTGCTGGTCTTTTCGTATTACGGCGGCGGCAAAACGGACTTCAGGTCGTTTTTGCGCGGCTGCCTCAAAAACCCGCTGATGATCGCCTGCGCGCTGGGCCTGCTCTTTTTGGCGGCCGGGTGGAGGCTGCCGGGCCTGCTCGCCCAAGGCGTCAAATCGGTGGCCTCGGCGTCGTCTACGATCTCGCTCTTGGCGCTCGGAACCTCGATCGAGTTTAAAAAAATGCCGGGCAACGCGAAGCAGCTCGCGATCGGGCTGCTCGGGAGGCTCGCGGTCGTGCCGGCCCTCGGCATCGCGGCGGCCGCGCTCTGCGGCTTCCGGGGGGCCTCGATGGTCCCGCTGCTCGCGATGCTCTGCACGCCGACCTCGATCAGCTCCTTCGCGATGGCGAAGAATATGGGCGCGGACGGCGAGCTTGCGGGCGAGCTGGTCGTGACGTCTATGGTTTTTTCCCTGTTTTCCATCTTTTTTGCGGTCTATCTATCCATCAGCCTCGGGCTGATCGAATAAGGAGGTCCTTATGGACATAAAACGAAAATTGCGGTTCCCCGCGCTCTTTATGGCGCTGGCGCTTTTGCTCGGCGGCTGCGGCTCAAAGGGCGAGAGCGGCGGGATCGAAGTAAAAGTCAACAACGCGGCCGCGAGCTACGACGAGCTTGATTTGAGGGCAATCGCCGGCGAGATCTACGCGTCTCTGGAGACGAGCGAGCTGACGTTCGGCAGCGTGGGACGCGTCACCGACGCGGCGGCGCTGGCGGAGGAGTTTTATCTCGACCCGGAGCAGGTGGTCTCCTGCGAGGTCCGGGCGGCGAGCGGCAAATTCGGCGTGGCGGACGTCTGCCTCGTCGTCGCGAAGGAGGGCTGCGCGGACGACGTGGCCGAATCTTTGGAGCGGCGCAAGGACGACCGGATCGCGGAATTTGCCGACTACGACGTCTACGATTCGGCGCAGATCGCCCTGGGCGCGGATGTCTTACAGATGGAGCGGCTCGTCGTCCTGCTGATGCTCGACGAGGCCGGCAAGGAGGCCGCGAAGGGGATCATCGAATCCTACCTGCCGGAGGACTGACAAAATTAAAAGGGGCCGGTCTTTTTTGGAGAAAACGGGCGACCGCGGAGAGCGTCCGCCCCGCGGCAAAATTTTGCCCCGCGCGGACGGCCGGGGTCGACCCGGGCTTAAACCCCCATCCGGGCAACCGCGCCGCGGGATCCGGCCGGGGAGGGCCCCGCGTCTAAAAGAGTCTGCCAATACAGAAGCGGGCGGCCTTCCGGCCGCCCGCTTTTTTGCTCTTTTTTAAGGCTCCGGGATCTTCGGCAGGGCGACGGTCCCGGTCCGGGCGACCTCCTTGATCGAGTAGGGCCGCAGCAGCTCCTGCGCCTGATCGATCTTCTCCGAGGTGTCGCAGATCTCGGCGGTGACGGCGTTTTTCGCGAGGTCAACGACCCGCGCGCCGATGACGGAGAGGATGTTTAAGATCTCGGCGCGCTTGCCGGGCATGGCGGCGACCTTGATGAGCGCGAGCTCCTTGCTGAGGATCTCGTCGGATTCGTAGGACCGCACTTTGATGACGTCGATCTGCTTGTTGAGCTGTTTTTCGATCTGCTCGACGATGTGGTCGTCGCCGTCGACGATGATCGTCATGCGGGAGACGGCCCTGTCCTCCGTCACGCCGACCGCGAGGCTCTCGATGTTGAAGCCGCGCCGCCCGAAGAGCCCGGAGATGTGGGCGAGGACGCCCGCGTGGTTTTCCACAAGGACCGAGATGCAGCGTCTCATCCGCGCGCCCCCCTTTCGCCGCCGAAGCGGAGCGTGGGCGCGTCGTAGGGCACCACGCACTCGACGAGCACGGCGCGCTCAGATTTGAGCACGGCGTCCGCGACCGCGCCGATCTGTTCGTTATCGTCGATGCTCATGTATTCGATTCCATAGGCCGCCGCGAGCTTTTCGAGGTCCGGGAGGTTCCCGAGTTCGATCCCGAAGCGGTTTCCGGCGTATTTTTTATCTTGGATCTCGCGGATCATGCCGAGGCACCGGTTCTTCATGACGATGATCTTGAGCGGGACTCGCTCCTGCATCATGGTCGCGAGCTCGGGCAGCGCCATCTGGAAGCCGCCGTCGCCGCAGACCACCGCGACCTCCCGTTCCGGGGCCGCGAGCGCGGCGCCGATGCCCGCGGGGATCGCGTAGCCCATCGCGCCTAAGCCCCCGCTCGTCAGGAAGCGCCCGGCCTTCGCCGAGAAGCCCTCCGAGGCCCAGATCTGGTTCTGGCCGACGTCCGCGATGAGGATGCCGCGCGGCGGCATCTTTTTCGTCAGCGCGCGCAAAAAGAGCACCGGATCGAACGCCCCGCCGGAGTCCGGGGCGGCGCAGAGCGCCCGCAGCTCCTGCGCGTGGGCGAGCCACGCGGCGCGGTCGGCCGGGGCGGAGGCCTCGGCGATCTGGCCGAGCACGAGGTTTAGATCCCCGACGATCGGGATGCTCGTGCCCATGATCTTGCCGATCTCGGCGGGGTCGATGTCGATGTGGATGACCGTTTTGGTCCGGGCCACCATCTCGGGCGAGGTCATGGCCCGCTCGCCGATCCTTGTGCCGGCGACGATCAGGAGGTCGCTCTCGGCGAGCGCACGGTTCGCGAGCGCCGTGCCGAAGGAGCCGAGCATCCCGAGGCAGAGCGGGTGTTCCGGCGGCAGGGCCGAGAGACCCATCATCGTGGAGATCACCGGGATCTGCCGTGTTTCGGCGAACGCCCGGAGCGTCTCCTCCGCCCCCGCGCCGAAGACGCCGCCGCCCGCTAAAATCAGCGGTTTTTCGCAACTGGCGAGCGCCTCCGCGGCTTTCTTTACCTGAATGGCGTGGCCCTTCCTATTCGGGTTGTAGCCGCGCAGATGCACTTCTTCGGGGTAAGAGAATTCGAGCTTCGCCTGCTGGATGTCGATCGGCACGTCGATCAGGACCGGCCCCTTGCGCCCGGTGGAGGCGATATAGAACGCCTCGCGGAAGACGCGCGGCAGGTCGCGGGCGTCCTTGACGAGGTAGCGATGTTTGGTGACGCTTAAAGTCGCGCCGGTGATGTCCGCCTCCTGGAAGGCATCGCGCCCGAGCAGCTCGCTCGAGACCTGCCCCGTGATCGCGACGAGCGGGATCGAATCCATGTAGGCCGCGGCGACCGCGGTGATGAGATTGGTTGCGCCGGGGCCCGAGGTCGCCACGCAGACGCCGGTTTTTCCGGAGATCCGCGCGTAGCCGGAGGCCGCGTGGCCCGCGTTTTGCTCGTTTCGCACCAGCACATGCCGGATCGAAGACTGCGCGAGGCAGTCGTAAAACGGGCAGATGTTCGCGCCGGGGTAGCCGAATACGAGCCCGACGCCCTCGGCCTCCAACGCGCTTACCATGGCCCTCGCCCCGGTGATCATTCTCCGGTCCCCCCTTTTGAAAATGCTTGTAAATCGGACGATTCCCTGATATTATAATACATATCGCTCTTTTTTGAAAGGATCGCCATGAAAAATTTCTTCCTGAAGTTCCGGGCGCTCCCCGTCCGGAAGAAAGGCCTTCTGTTTCTCGGCGCGGGCATGCTCAGCCTCGCCGTGAGCCTTGTGCTGCTCGTCTGCACGGAATCGGTGATGTCCACCGTCCTGTTCTATATCTCCCTGATTTTGAATATCATCGGCCTGTATATTCTCATGTGGGTGCGCGGGAGGAGAAACGAAAATGACGGAAAATGAGGTCCTGCGCCGCACTTGGGCGGATATCTCGCTCGACGCGGTCGAATATAATTTCCGCCAGATCCGGGCCGCGGCGGGCGGCGCCATGGTGATGGCCGTCGTCAAGGCCGACGCCTACGGCCACGGCGACCGGATGATGGCCCCGTTTCTGGAGTCCGTCGGCGCGGACTGGTTCGGCGTCTCCAACCTCGAGGAGGCGCTCGGCATCCGGGAGAGCGGCGTCACGAGGCCGATTCTGGTCTTCGGCTCGACCCCGCCCGAATACGCCTACGAGCTCGCGAAATGGGATATCACGCAGACCTGCTACTCGCTCGGGTACGCCAAAGAGCTCTCCGGGGCCGCCGTCAGGCTCGGGGCGACGCTCCCGGTCCACCTGAAATTCGACACCGGCATGGGCCGGATCGGCTTCGTCGTCACCGACGACCGCTTCGACGCGGCGCTCGCGGAGGCGAAAGAGGCCTTCTCGCTGCCGGGCATCCGCGTGACCGGGACCTTTACGCACTTTGCCGTGGCCGACGAGGCCGCGGAGGACAGCGTCGCCTACACGAAATTACAGTTCGACCGCTTTTCACGGATCTGCGCGGCGATGAAGGCGGAGGGCATCGACCCCGGCATCCGCCACTGCTGCAACAGCGCGGCGATGCTGTGCTACCCGGAGATGCGCCTCGATCTGGTGCGCCCGGGCATCCTGCTCTACGGCCTCTATCCCGCCAACAACGGGTTTGTGACTTCAAAAATTAAACTCTCCCCGGCCATGGAGATGCGTACCGTCGTCACGATGGTCAAACCCCTCGCCGCGGGCTGTGCCGTCAGTTACGGCCGGAGATACGTCGCCCCGGCGGACGGGATCATCGCCTCCACCGCCGTCGGCTACGCGGACGGCTACCACCGCCTGCTCACGAACCGCGGCCGCATGCTCGTGCGGGGCCGGTACGCCAAGGTCGTGGGCAGCGTCTGCATGGACCAAACCATGCTCGAGGTGACCGGCATCCCCGGCGTCAAGGAGGGCGACCGGGTGACCGTGTTCGGCCGGGACGGGGACGCCTTCATCTCCGCGGACGAGGTGGCCGCCCTCGCCGGGACGATCAACTACGAGGTCGTCTGCGCGATGTCGAGGCGGGTGCCCCGCTGCTATTATTACAAAGGGGAAAATATTCACAACTTTGATTACCTGAGGTGGAAAGAAAAATGAGCGACTACGTCGTAACGCCGCTCGAGGAGCGGGATCTCCCCGAGGCGGCCGAAATAGAAAAGCTCTGTTTTTCCCACCCGTGGAGCGAGGAGACGCTTCATAACGAGCGCCTCTCGCCCTTCAACAGCTTCTTCGGCGCGCACGCGGACGGCAAGCTCATCGGCTACTGCGGGATGCAGGCGGTCGCCGGGGAGGGCAGCGTCTTCAACGTCGCGGTGCTGCCGGAATACCGCAGGCAGTGCGTCGGCGAGTCGCTGGTGATCGAGCTTTTGCGGAAAGCGAGGGAGCTGGGCCTCTCGGAGCTGTTTTTGGAGGTGCGCCCCTCGAACCTCAAGGCGATCTGGCTCTATGAAAAATGCGGGTTCGTCTTCTCCGGCCTGCGAAAAAATTATTATACCGACCCGCCCGAAAACGCGATCCTCATGCGCCTCGCTTTTAACGGCACGCAGATGTATGAGGACGATGATGACGACTGAGGGACCGGAACGAAGTTCCGGTCCCTCTTAGAATTTCGCTTGCCGGCCCAAAAGCAGGGCCGGGATTTTGCTGACGCAAAACCGCAAAATTTCTCCTAAAAACAAACCTAATCTCGGATACGCAGGGGGTTTCGCTTGCCGTCCCAAAAGCGGGGCCGGAAATTCTCCCTAAAACCAAACCCGATCCTGAACCTTCTTAAAGTTTCGCCTCCCGGCCCACAAGCAGGGCCGGGATTTTCCCCGCAACCAAACCCAACCCCGATCACGCGGGGGAAATAAAAAGCGCCCGTTTCCATCCGGAAACGGGCGCTTTTTTAAGCCCCGGTTATTTGCGGAGCTCTTCGAGACAATGACTGCAGACATTTTTGCCGCTGAAGTTGACGATCCCGTCGGCGCTGCCGCAGAAGATGCAGGCGGGCTCGTATTTTTTGAGCATGATGCAGCCTTCGTCGACAAAAATTTCAAGCGAATCTTTTTCATTGATATCGAGCGTCCGTCGAAGTTCGATCGGCAGGACAATGCGGCCGAGTTCATCGACTTTGCGGACAATACCGGTAGATTTCAATCTGA
>CAZAAR010000059.1:3750-8781 GCA_964483415.1 uncultured Oscillospiraceae bacterium | reverse complement strand
ATGGGCAATGGCGACACCGAAACCGACTGGGGTTTCACCTGGGTAAACTTATTCTGGGATGTCAGCAGCGAAAACGTCGTGATCCTGCCTTATGACTTCGGCGACTTTGCCACGCTGGTTGAGGGCGCCGGGACCGCGAACGAACTCTTTGATCTTGATATCACCGAGGGTGGAACGCTGAGTTCCATCAAGGTCGAGTCCGAAAAAGGCCTGATCGATGTCACGGTCTATAAACTGGACGATTATGTCAAATCCCTGACCTTTGGTACCGGATCTTATTCTGATGACGTCATCGGCATCAAGACCAAATCCAGCTGGCCGTTCGATGACTTTGATCTGGAGGATCTGGTTCCTTACGATGAGGGCAATAATTGCTTCGATTGGCTTGCTTTCCATCCGATCAACGGCAAACTCCACCTCGACCTGTATTTTATCTATTTTGACTTCCCGACCTACGCCGGCACGAAAGTCAGCATGGATAACTACTTCACGATGAAGTTCCGTGAGAACACCACCGGCGCTGATTACGTCAAGACCGCCAAGAAGTACTGGTTCTGCGTCTATCCGTGGGCGGTCGACGACGATGACGTCGAGACCTACGCCGGCGAGGACGAGGCGATGAAACTGGTCGACGGTATTCCGATGTTCCTGTATCAGGATGCATGGGAAGACGACGATTTCTCCGATTTCTATGATAATGTGCCGAAGACTGGTCATGTTTACTGGCTGTTCTGGTCGGTCGACCCCTTTATGAACGGCGATTTTGACTGGGAGGATCAGTACAGCGAGGTCCCGTATGTCATCACCAAGGACGCCTGGAAAGAGATTGTTGGCTCCACCCTGATCGTCGGCGTCGATGACGCCGAAATCGAGATCGGCAAGATCGTCAAGGGTCAGTCCGCCATCAACTTCCTCTACAAGACCAAGGTCGAAAAAGAGGTTCAGGCCGTCAACGAGGACGCCGAGCTTTCCGCTCTGCGTTTCCTTGACACCACAAACGTTCTGGATTCCGATTTCACCATCACCTACACCTTCGAGATCGAAGATGCCGCCAAAGCCGGCGACTACTTCCTCTATGAGCTGGTTGGCGACGAGCTGAAACTGGTCCAGAAGGTTGCTGTCGGCAAGGGCGACGACGAAGTCGACGTTGAGATCGAGCGTAAAGCCGGCGATACCCTTGGCCAGTATTACCTCTCCGATGTTGAGCTTGCCACCGCCGCCGCTCCCGAAGAAGAGGACGAGAACCCGAACACCGGCGCCTCCGAAGTCGCGGGCGTCGCGGTTGCTCTGGCCATCATCTCCCTTGTCTCCGCCGCCGCGGTTGCTCTGAAGAAATAAACCCCGGCTCGCGCGGAGCCGAAGCTCGCTTAAAAACAATCTGCAAACCGATAAAACCGCCCGGGCACTCTCCACCCGGGCGGTTTTTTGCGGCCGTTTTTTGTCGGAACCTGTCCTCCGGGAGGAGAAAGGGCCGGCGCGGGTTTCCGCGCGGGACGCGGGGTTTATGGGCGCTTCACCGGAAAGGGGCGCTTTTTAAAAGCCCCGGCGGGGGAAGGGACGCGCCGTTTTCGTAAATTACATAAAAATTTATGGAATAGGATAAAATATATGGGTAAAAAAGATCGAACTTCCCCCCGAAAGCGTTGACAAAAAGTTACAACAATGCTACAATCTAATTGCACTTGAGAATATGTTGGGGAGCATATTTTCCCGGAAGCAAAACGACGACGACAGGAGGAGATAGACAATGAAAAAAGTACTTGCTCTCGCGCTTGCGCTGATCATGGTTCTGGCGATGGGCGTCAATGCCTTTGCCGTTACCATAGTCGAAATGGGTAATGGCAACACCGAAACCGACTGGGGATTCACTTGGATCAATTTCTTATGGAACATCAACAAGGAAAGCGTCATCATCGCCCGGTATAACTTTGGCGATTTCGCGACGCTGATCAACGGCCGCGAGGTTGCCCTCTTGCTCGGTTTCCATCCGGACAATAATCTGAGCTCCATCAAGGTGGAGTCCGAAAAGGGCTTAATCGACGTCACCGTCTATAAACTGGATGACTACGTCAAATCCATTACCAGCGTGGATACCCCAGTTATTAATGTCACCGGAGTCGACACCAAGTCCAGCTGGCCGTTTGACGACTTCGATCTGGAGGACATCATTCCGCGTCTCACGCCAAGCAGATTCATGCCGACCGCTTTTTACAGGGACGGGGATGGGAAGATCCATTCGGCTCTGTATTTCGTCTACTTCGATTTCCCGACCTACGGCGGCGCGAAACTCAGCATGGATAACTACTTCACGCTGAAGTTCCGCGAGAACACCACCGGCGCCGACCACGTTGAAGAGAGCGAGAAGCTCTGGTTCTGCGTCTATCCGTGGGCCGTCGACGAAGAGGATGTCGAGACCTACGCCGACGAGGACGAGCCGATGAAACTTGAGGCCGGCCATTCTCTGATTCCGATTCCGAATGCGAGAGATAGCGAAGACTTTGATGAGTTCTATGACGACGATCAGGATTATCGCTGGATCCGCGTGCTCGTGGATACGGATGAGAGCGAGATCCCCGAGGTCGTTGTGACCCCGTATGTGATCGAGAAGGATAGCTGGAAAGAGATCGTCGGCTCCACGTTGATGGTTGAGGCCGCCGAAGATCTGGTCATTGAGATCGGCAAGATCGTCAAGGGTCAGTCCGCCATCTGCTTCCTTTCCGACACCGATGTCGACGACGACGTTCAGGCCGTCAACGAGGACGCCGAGCTTGCCGCCCTGAACTTCCTCGACACCACGAACGTCCTCGATTCCGATTTCACGATCAGCTACACCTTCGAGATCGAAGATGCCGCCAAAGCCGGCGACTACTTCCTCTATGAGCTGGTTGGCGACGAGCTGAAACTGGTCCAGAAGGTTGCTGTCGGCAAGGGCGACGACGAAGTCGACGTTGAGATCGAGCGTAAAGCCGGCGATACCCTTGGCCAGTATTACCTCTCCGATGTTGAGCTTGCCACCGCCGCCGCTCCCGAAGAAGAGGACGAGAACCCGAACACCGGCGCCTCCGAAGTCGCGGGCGTCGCGGTTGCTCTGGCCGTCATCTCCCTTGTCTCCGCCGCCGCGGTTGCGCTGAAGAAATAAGCCCCGGCTCGCGCGGAGCCGAAGCTCGCTTAAAAACAATCTGCAAACCGATAAACCCGCCCGGGCACTCTCCACCCGGGCGGGTTTTTGCGCAAAAACGCCGGGTTCTTTTAAAATGCCTGAAATTTCGCCGCGTTTCCCTTGACATCGCCGGGTTCCTCTGATAAAATAAAAATCCACATGAATATCATACCTGTAAATATATAAATCGGGGGCGGGAACGGTGCTGATCGGAAGGGAAAGCAAATTGGAATCCATGGAGAAGTACTGGAGGACCGGGGGGTTTCATTTTATGGTGCTCTACGGCGGCCCCAAAACCGGGAAGTCCGCCGTCTGCGCCGCTTTTGCCAAAGAGAAGCCGGCCGTCTTTTTTTCCGCCCAAAAACTCAGCTCCTACCGGAACCTCCGCCTGTTTGAGCGGGCCGTCTCGGCGTATTCCGACAAGGAGGAGCATTTCGGCAACTGGAAAGAGGCGTTCTCCCGCGTCACGGATTTCGCGAAGAAAGGCCGCTTCCTGCTGGTGATCGACGACTTCGCCGATCTCGTGTTCAGCGACCGGGAGATCTTCCGAAACTTCCGCGCCGCGATGAACCGGGAATGGAAGGGGACCGGCCTCTATGTGCTGGCCTCCTGCGGCCGCGTCTTCTTCACCGAGAGCGAGATCATCGCCGAGGACCCGGACGCCGGGGCTTCGGTGCGCAGGCCCGTGGTGTCGAAGCTCGATTCGCTCGACTATTTCGATTCGGCGAAGCTCTTGCCGAAGAGCTTTTCCCCGGCGGATAAGCTGCGCTTTTACGGCTGCCTCGGCGGGATCCCGGAGTACCTGTCTCTGGTGCGGGAGGGCGAGAGCTTTGAGGAAAATATCCGGCGCGTTTTTCTCTCGGAGGGCGCTCCGCTGCTCTACGAGCCGCCGCGCCTCTTCCTCGGCGATCTGCGCGAGCCGGAATTTTATCACTCGATCCTGTCCGCGATCGCGGACGGCGCCTGCCGGATCAACGAGATCGTCGCCGCGGTCGGGGAGAGCAGCACAAAGGTCAACAAATATTTGCTGACGCTGCTCCAGATGCAGGCGGTGACGCGCGAGACCCCGTTCGGGGAGGAGAGCCGGATCAGCCGCAAAGGGATCTACTCGATCTCCGAGGAATCGCTGGCGTTCTGGTTTCGCTTTGTGATGCCGAATATCACGGCCATCCGGAGAGGGGAAGCGATCGGCGGGGAGAGCCTGTCGGCGCAGATCGATACATACCTATCCGGCCGCCCGTTTCGCAAGATCTGCGGGCAATACCTCCAGCGCGGCAACCGGCGCGGGACCCTGCCGTTTTTGGGCGTGTCGGTCGGCGGCTATTGGGGTTCCCTCAAAGAATACGCCGATTCGCGGCTGGTGGTCGCCAATCCGCGCAGCCGGCAGATCCTGTTCGGCCACTGCCGCTGGGAGGACGCGCCGGCGGACGCCTCCGCGCTCAAACAGCTCGTCTCCCCGGACGAAAAGCTCTTTTTGGATTTTTGGGAGCGCTTTGAGACGCTTTTTTCCATCCGGGAATATTCGCGGGAGCTGCGCAATCTGGAAAACATGAGGCTCCGTCTCGTGGACGCGGCCGGTTTCTTCAAGTGAGCGGGCGGCGGTAAAAAAGATAACGGGCCGGCCGAAAGGAAAACTTTCGGCCGGCCCGTTTTGCGTCAGATCCGTTTACGGAGCCCCGCGGATGCTCAGCGTCCGGGGCCGCCTATGCGCTTATAAGGGCGGTCGTACTCCGGTCCCGCGGGATTGCCCGGCCCGCTTTTGCCTTGGCCGCCGGGTAAAACAAACCGGAAGGGGGACCGTTCGCGAAAGAAAGCGCGGCGGGCGCAAACCGCTTTTTGACGCTGGGACGCGAAATTGCCGCCGGCCTCAC
>CAZAAR010000059.1:0-3650 GCA_964483415.1 uncultured Oscillospiraceae bacterium | reverse complement strand
TCGACGACGCTATACGCGTAACCGGTCCCCTCGGCGGGCGTGAACGCGGCCCCGCGGATTGCCCGGCCCGCTTTTGTCTTGGCCGCCGGGTAAAACAAACCGGAAGGGGACCGTTCGCGAAAGAAAGCGCGGCGGGCGCAAACCGCTTTTTGACGGTGGGACGCGAAATTGCCGCCGGCCTCACTCGACGACGCTATACGCGTAACCGGTCCCCTCGGCGGGCGTGAACGCGGCCCCGCCGGTCGCGAGCACGCGTCCGTCCTCCGTGACGAGCACCGTTTCAAAGCCGCCGTGCTCACGCCAGTACCCGAGCGCTTTTTCCTCGCCCATCACGAACAGCGCGGTGGAGAGCGCGTCCGAGAGCGCGCCGTTTTCGGTGACGATCGTCACCGAGAGCAGGCCGCTCCGCGCCGGATATCCGGTTTCCGGGTCGAGGATGTGGTGGTAGCGGACGCCGCCCGCCTCAAAATAGCGCTGATACGCGCCGGAGGTCACGACCGCGGCGTCCTCGGCCGCGACGCTGCCGAGGATATGTTCCTTGTCGGCGGGGTCCGCGATCCCGACGTGCCAGAGGGTCCCGTCCGGTTTTCGCCCGAGCACCTGCACGTTCCCGCCGAGGGAGAGCATGGCGGATTCGACGCCGCGGGAGGCCAAAAGCTCCGCGATTTTCTGGCCGGCGTAGCCCTTGGCGATCGCGCCAAAGTCGAGGCCGGCCCCGTCGGGGATCGCGACGGCGTTCTCTGCATAGACGACCTTTTCCCAGCCGGTGCATTTTAGCAGCGCGGCGATCTCGGAGGGCTTGGGCACCCGCGTCTCGCCGCCCGAGAAGCCCCACGCCTGCGAGAGCCGGAGCAGCGTGATATCAAAGGCGCCGCCGGTCGATTCGCAGAGGGGAAGCGCGCGCTCCAAGAGCGCGGCGCAGCCGTCGCTCGCGGCACCGCCGCCGGCCTCGTTGAGCGCGTAGAGCGCGCTGTCCGGGTCCGTCGCGTTGAGCTCTGCGTCGAGCCCCAGCGCCAGCGATTCGGCGGCCTCCAGAGCCTCCGGCGCGTTTTTGCCGTAAGCGGTCAGCTCAAAAAAGGTGTTCATCGCAAAAAAATCTTTTTGGTATTTCTTGGCCGGGGCGCAGCCTGTGAGCACGAGCAGCAGCGCCAGCAGTCCCGCGATCTTTTTCAAAATACCGCCGCCTTTCCATATTAAGATTTTATCCGGATTCGCGGATTTGTCAACCGATAGACAGGCGCGGGAAAACGTCCTCGGATAAGCCGCCACAAAACTTCGCCGCCTTTCGCGCGAATCGGCTTTCGGACGCGGCCGAATCTTTCCGCATTTCCCGGTGGTCTTATCCCCGATTTTGCGCCGCCCAAGGTCCTGCCGCCCGCCGCCGTCCGCATCCGCCGGAAAGGCGCGCGCCGCAAAAAAAGCCCCCGGCGGAGCCGGAGGGCCTTTTTTTTGCGGGCGGGGAGCCGAGATTTCAGGGCAAACGGTACGGAGGAAAATTCACTCCCATCAGAACCCCAGATAAAACATGTAGAAACCGATCAGCAGGATCAGCGCGCCCATGACCGCCGTGAGCGTTTTGCTCAGCCTGCCGTACGCCTCGCTGCGGGAGAGCTTCCGCACGAAACCGACCGACGTCCCGGCGGCCACGGCGAGGGCGCCGTGCCCCACCGAATACAGGAACAGCAGAAGCGTGCCCCATAGGGCGCTGCCTTTTCCGGCGACGATCGCCAAAAGGACGATCAAAATCGGCGTCGAGCACGGCGTGGAGAAGACGCCGCCCAAAATCCCGGCGAGGAAGGCCCCGAGGAAGCCCCGTTTCCGGTTCGCGGAGACGAGGTAGCTCGAAGGGATCAGCTCGAAGACCCCCCACATCTGGAGGGCCATGAGCACCATCAGCGCGCCGAGCGCCAGATACCACCAGGAAGCGCCGGAGCCGATGAGATGCCCGGCGAAGGAGGCCGCAACCCCGAGGGCGGTGAAGGTGGCGGCGGAGCCCGCCGCGAACGTGAGCGACAGCAGCAGGGAACGCTTGGTGTCCCGCTCGCCGGACCCGCCCACATATCCGATGATGAGGGGCACCGTGGAGAGCGAGCACGGCAGCAGGGAGGACAGGACGCCCGCCGCCAGCGCAAAGAGCGGGGCGAGGGCGGGGGCCTGTGCGATGAGGTCCGCCAGCTTTTCAAGCAGCTCCGTCACGGAGACACCCCCATATCCGCGAGGATCGCGCCGAGTTCCTTCTCGGTCAGCGGGCCCTCATGGACGGTAAACAGGCGCTCTCCGGTCGTTTTATCGTTGTAGGCAAGAAATTCCACACCGATCTCCTCGCCCGGCAGATAGGGGGCGCCGTCGGCGGAATAAAAGACCTGCGTCGGGATGACGCGGACGGGGTATTCGGCGGCGAGGTCGCCGCTCTTGTCCACATCCACATATTTGATGATCGCCGAGCCAAGCGTGTCGTCATGGACGGACTCGAGGATCGGGGCGAAGCGCAGGCAAGGCCCGCACCAGTCGGCGCCGAAGTCGATGACGACGGGCAGTCCGTAGGAGGCGAGATGCTCAAGATCGATCGCCTCCGCCGCCAGCGCGAAATCCGGATTCTCCGGGTCGGCGGCGCTTTCCGCGCCCGTGCTCCCGGAGGGTTCTACGTCCGCGGTTTCCGAGGATTCCGGGCTTTCCGGCGAACCGGACGCTTTCGGCGGTCCCATATTTTTAAGGGTCCAAATCCCGGCCAGCGCGATGACGACGGCGAGCACGACCGCCCATTTCCATATTTTATTGTGTTTCAAACAGAATTCTCCTTTCCGTACCGGCGCGGCGTTTCCCGCTTTCCGTGTTCGCCCGGCTCCTGCGGGCGGGGCTTTTCCGCTTCCTCGGGGCATAGGATCGTCAGCGCACGCAGAAGCCGGCACGCGGTGGCGCTGCCCTCCTCGCTGATGCGGTAATAGGTTCGTTTCCCGTCCTCCCGCCCGGCGACGATCCCGGACCGGCAGAGGATCTTCATGTGGTAGGAAAGCGTGGGCTGGCTGATGTCGAGCCGCGCGAGCAGGTCGCTGCCGCATCGCTCCCCTTCGCGCAGGATCCCCAGAATTTGCAGCCGCTTCTCGTCGCAAAGGGCGCGAAAAATCTTCGCGCAGTCCCGGTATTCCGTCTCCATGATTTTTATCACATCCAAAATATTCGATATGATAAAAGTATATCCGTCAAATCGAGATTTGTCAATATAAAAATAAAAAAATCCGGGTCCCATGAAAAGGAAGCCCGGAACGAAAGGGGAAGCGCGGGAAAAACGGGCCCTCGCCGGAGATCTTTCGCGGAGGAGCTTTTTTTATTTATGAAAAAACCACGTTTCAGCGAAATACTGAAACGTGGTTTTTGGCACGCCTGACGGGAATTGAACCCACGCACCCGGCTCCGGAGGCCGGTGCTCTATCCACTGAGCTACAGGCGCAAATACATCCTATATTATATCGGAAATTACAGAAAAAGCAACAGATTTTCGTGTAGAAAAAGGTCTTGACAAGAAGTTTTTTCAATGCTATACTTGCAGAGCTGTCCCCAAAAAAGGGGCGGCGGTTGTCCTTTAAACAGGGCGGCGGGGACCTTGAAAATTGAACAGCATAGGAAACCCTTGAATTCTCAAGAGTAAGAAA
>CAZAAR010000058.1:0-9263 GCA_964483415.1 uncultured Oscillospiraceae bacterium | reverse complement strand
CTTCCGGCGAAGCGGACCGCAAGGCCCGCGGCTATGGAGACAAGACCGGACATGACGATACCGAACTGGGCGATCTGGATCGCCTCCGTCGGCAGGATGCCGTTGACGGTGGCGTAGCCCTGCGCGGCGGCAAGGCCGGCGATCGCGGAGAGGTAAGCGAAGCTGGAGCCGTAATAGAGCGGCAGTTTTTTGCCGGTGATCAGCGCGAAGCAGAGGGTCGCGAGGCCGCTGGCAAAAATCGTGGTGGAAACCTGAAATCCGGTGATCAGCGCGACAGTCACCGTCGCGGGGAACATGACGATGACTTGCTGAAGGGCGTAGAGCAGGAGCTTTCCAACCGGAGGGGTCTCGTCCGGCAAGTAGCCGAAATTCCGTTTGTCCATAGTTATTTTCTCTCCTTCTTTTTTATATTAGAGAAGCGGTTCCTCCCCTAATTCCATTAAACAGACGCGGGTCTCGCCGTCAAACTCCGGCACATGCACCTCGATCATCTCCATGCGCGAGGTGGGCACGTTCTTTCCGACGTAATCCGCCCGAAACGGCAGTTCCCGGTGGCCGCGGTCGATGAGCACGGCGAGCTGGATGGCCTTCGGCCTGCCGCAGGCGATGATCGCCTCGATCCCGGCTCTTGCGGTGCGCCCGGTGTAGAGCACATCGTCGACCAGCACGATCCTCTTTCCCGTAACGTCGAAGGGCAGATCCGGTTCTTTCCAGATCGGGGACTCATTGACCATGGTCAGGTCGTCGCGGTAAAACTTGATGTCGATGTCGCCGCAGGGGATCCCGACCCCCTCGAACTGAAGAATGTTGTCCCGGATCAGCCCGGCGAGCACCTCTCCGCGGCGGCGGATCCCCACGAAGCAGAGATCCTCCGTCCCTTTGTTGCGCTCGACGATCTCGTGGGCGATCCTTGCGAGCGCGCGCCGCACGGCCGCCTCGTCCATCAGTTCCGCCTTAAATTTCATGACACGCCCTCCATTTTTCCACAAAAAATGCCCTGCCGGATATCCGGCAAGGCACTGAATTTCTCACAGCAGGGTATGACTGCATATTCAGGCGTTTTGCCGGCATCTCATGTGCCGAATTAAAAAAACCTTTTCTTTCTGCAAAGAATACTCGTCCAAAGCGGCGCTGTCAAGGGTTTCGGGTTAAAAAACAGTAAAAAAAGATAAAACGGGTTTAAACTAAGTTTGGAAAAGAGCCGAGCCGGGACTGTTCCTTTTTTGCGATCTCCCGCCGCCGGGGCGCGCGAGCTTCCGTTTGCCGGGCCGTTGTGATATACTCTTTTATAAAAAGGGGCGCCGGCGGGGAAGACCCCGGCGCGGGGCAAAAGGCCAAAAAGCAGAGGGACAAGACCGCCGCGCGAAAGCGGCGGGGAAAATATCGGATTTCTATCAACAGGGAGGCGCGCATGAAGGAAATCGCAATATATGGCAAGGGCGGAATCGGCAAATCGACGGTGGCGGCCAATATCTCGGCCTCGCTCGCCGGTTTGGGCCGGCGGGTGCTGCAAATCGGCTGCGACCCGAAGCACGATTCCACCCGGCTGCTGACGCATGGGCGGGAGATCACCACCGCGCTCGACTATATCCGCGTGACGAACCCGCTGGACTATAAAATTGAGGATATTTTATTCCAGGGCTACGGCGGGATCGGCTGCGTGGAGGCCGGAGGGCCGGAGCCGGGCGTCGGCTGCGCGGGGCGCGGCATCATCACGACCTTCGAGCTGCTGGACAGCTTTAAAATCAAGGAAAATTACGATACCATCCTCTACGACGTGCTGGGCGACGTGGTCTGCGGCGGCTTTGCCGTGCCCCTGCGGCGCGAATACGCCGAGGCGGTGTTCATCGTCACCTCGGGCGAGTTCATGTCCCTTTACGCCGCCAACAACATCCTGCGCGGGATCCGAAACTACGACGGGGAGGGCAGCCGCGTGGCCGGGCTGCTTTATAACAGCAGGAACTTCGAGGGCGAGGACGAGCGGGTGAGGCTTTTCGCGAGGGCGGTAGACCTGCCGGTGCTGCTGCGCGTGCCGCGCAGCGACTCCTTCGCCGAGGCCGAGGCGGAGAACCTGACGGTGGTCGAATCCGGGAAGGACGCCGCGCTGAAGCGGCTGTTTCTGGAATTCGCCGAAAAGATCGCCGAGGGCTTTCCGCTCCACCGTGCGAAGCCCCTGACGGACCGGGAACTGGAGGAGGCCCTGTTGGTTTCCGGCGTCCGCGCGGCGCCCGGTAAACAGGCCCCAAAGCGCGGCGCGCGCGAAGAGGACGAAAAAGCCGCGCCGCCCGCCATCGACCTTGCCGACCCCAACCGTTATCTTTCTAAAAACGTGATCCGCAACGAGCCGCTGCACGGCTGCGCATTTAACGGCGCGGCCTCGACCGCCGCGCAGATCCGGGACGCGGTCGTCCTGGCGCACGCTCCTGTCAACTGCATCTACATCACCGGGCAGACGATCTCGTCCCCCGGGCGCCGCAGCATCTACGAGCGGGGCATTTTGATGCCGAACGCGCTCTCCCCGAATTTTGACTCCACGGAGATGACCGAGTCCGACGTCATCTTCGGCGGCACGGAGAAGCTTTTTCAAACGGTGAAGAGGCTCAAAGCGCAAAAACCGCGCGCCGTCATCATCGTCAGCGCCTGCCCCGCCGGGATCATCGGCGACGACATCGACAAGGCCAAGGCGCTGGCGGAGCCGGATATGCCGATCGTGACGATCAAGGCCGACGGCAACATGTCCGGGGATTACCTTCAGGGCATGCTGATGAGCTACACGTCGCTCGCGCGGCAGATCATCAAAAAGGACGTGCCGGTGATCCCCAACACGGTCAACATCGTGTTTGAAAAGATCATCCTCAAAAATACCGATCTCAATTACCGGTTTGTCGGCGGCGTGCTGGAGCGTCTGGGCGTCGGGATCAACTGCCGCTTTCTGTATGACACGACTTTCGATAAGCTCCGTAATTTCTGTTCCGCCGAGCTCAACCTGCTGGCCAACCGGGACTACACGGGGGCCCTGCTGGAGGACTTTTTCAAACGGGAATACCACGCGGCGTTTTTTGAGCACGAGTTTCCGGTCGGCATCGACGAGACGGAGACATGGGTACGCGATCTGGCGGCGCGCTTCGGGCAGCCCGGGGCGGGGGAATCCATTCTGGCCGAACAGCGCCGCCTCTACGACGCCGAGGCGGAGGCGCTCCGCCCGGCGCTCTCCGGCAAGCGCCTGATGATCATCACTTATAACCATGAACTGGACTGGGTCCTGCGCGCGGCGGCGGACGTCGGGATCGAGACCGTGAAGATCGGCGTGCTCAATTTTTCACAGGACGAGGGCTTTCGCACGAAGCTTACGCTCAAGTGCCCCGTGGAGAAGGAGTATGACCGGGAGAACCGCGCCGCGGACATAGCCCGTTACCGGCCGGATATTCTGCTGACGAACTACGCCTATTCCGTGACCGGGGACGTGCCGGTTTCCGACACGATCCCCATGTGCCCGGACATCGGGCCGGACGCCGGCCTCAAGCTGCTGCGGCGCTGGGCGCGGCTTTTGGAGCTGAATCTAAAAGAGGGATGGCGGGCCGATGAACAGCTATTTAGAAAATATTATTCCTGACGGCCTCTCCGGCGTCCTGTTTGCCCTCGAGGGGATCGACCGCGCCTGCGTCCTGCTCAACGGCCCCACGGGCTGCAAATTTTACCATTCGGCCACCTCGGCGATGCAGCGCCTCTCCATGTGGGAGTTCGACCCGCTGCATTACCCGGAGGAGTATTTCTTCGGCCAGTCCCGGATCCCCTGTACCTACCTCGACAGCAAGGATTACGTCTACGGCAGCCGGGAGAAGCTCAAGGAGGCGGTCGCGTTTCTGCGGGAGCGCGTGGAGTTCGACCTCTTTTGCGTCGTCAATTCGCCGGGCGCCGCGCTTATCGGGGACGACCTGCGCGGCATCGTCTCCGCGCTGATGCCGGAGAAACCCCGGATCGTCGTCCAGACGCCGGGTTTTTCCTCGGATCTGTGTCATGGCTTCGCGTCCGCGGCCGAGGCGGTTTTTGAGCAGCTCGAAATCGGACCGTCCGGCGGCGAAAAGGGTGGCGTCAACTTTCTGGGGCTCTCCATCTTTCACCGCAACCACGAGGGCGACAGCGCCGAGCTGCGCCGGCTGATGGAGCTCTGCGGCGTGCCGGTGAACTGCTTTGTCTGCGAGAGCGGCGGGCTGGCGGAGCTCAGGCGGGTGCCGGACGCGGCGCTCAACGTCGTCGTGCACCCGGAATACGGCCTCGAGACGGCAAAGTTTCTGGAGAAACGCTTCGGGACGCCCTATTATGTCTGCGAGGGGCCGCCGGTCGGCTTTTCCGCCACGGAGAAGCTGACGACCGGGGTCTGCGGGCTCTTGGGCGCCGATCCCTCCCCGGCGCTGGAGGAGAGCCGCCGCGCCCGCGCGAGGGCCTACGCGTACATCTCCCGCCTCAACTCCCTGACAGGGCTGCCCAAAGGCGTCCGCTTTTCCATGGAGGGCACCTATTCCGAGCTGTACGCCTACACCTCGTTTCTCACCGGCTATTTCGGTATGGCGCCGGAGAGCCTCTTCGCGCCGGCGACGCAGAGTGATTGCTACAAAAGTAAACTGGAAGAGCTGCTTTCCGGGCTGGGGTTCGCCGGGGCGCTCTCCCGCGACATCCTCAAAGCGGAGAGCGAGCTGGTGCTGGCCTCCGGCATGACCATCTCGCGTCTCAAGCTCGAAAAGCGCCCGTTTGTCGGGATCGAGATCTCGCTCCCGACCATGGGGTACATCGACGTGGTGCCGAAGACGCATCTGGGCGTGACCGGCGCGCTGCTGCTGACCGAACAGGTGCTCAACGGTATGGTGTACTGACAAAGAACTTTAAAAAAGCAGCCCGTCTCCGCTTATGCGGAAACGGGCTGTGTTTCTTTAAAAATCGTTTCTCCGGAGGCCGGATGGATAACGGCCGCCGCGCGAAAATGCCCTCTCGCTTTTGCTACGGCCGGCGGAGAAGCAGCAAAGGAACCAAAAGTGGCCCCGCCGTTAATCTGCTATCAACAGTTTGATGTCGTCGTCGACCGTGCCAATCCGCGCGAGCCCGAACTTTTCGACCAGAACGCTTGCGACGTTCGGGGAGAGGAAGCCCGGCAGGGTGGGGCCGAGGTGGATGTTCTTAAATCCCAGATAAAGCAGCGACAAGAGGACGATCACGGCTTTTTGCTCATACCAGGCGATGTTGAAGACGATCGGCAGCTTGTTGGCGTCGTCGAGGCCGAAGACCTCTTTGAGCTTGAGCGCGATCACCGCGAGCGAGTAGGAATCGTTGCACTGGCCCGCGTCGAGCACCCTCGGGATACCGCCGATGTCGCCGAGAGGGAGCTTGTTGTAGCGGTATTTCGCGCAGCCGGCCGTGAGGATCACGGTGTCCTTCGGGAGCTTTTTGGCAAACTCGGTGTAATATTCCCTTGAGCGCATACGCCCGTCGCAGCCGGCCATCACGACAAACTTACGGATCGCGCCGGATTTGACGGCGTCGACGATCTTGTCGGCCAGGGCGAGCACCTGATTGTGGGCGAAGCCGCCCACGATGCTGCCGGTCTCGATCTCCTCCGGAGCGGGGAGCGTCTTTGCGAGCGCGATGATCTCGGAGAAATCTTTCTTCCCGTTCTCGTCGGGGTCGATATGTTTGCAGGCGGGGTAGCCCGTGGAGCCGGTGGTGAAGATCCTGCCGAGCACCTCCTCGCTTCTGGGCGGCACGATGCAGTTTGTGGTGAAGAGGATCGGGCCGTGGAAGGGGGTGAACTCGTCGACCTGTTTCCACCACGCGTTGCCGTAGTTGCCCACGAAATTATCGTATTTCTTAAAGAAAGGATAATAGTGGGCCGGGAGCATCTCGCTGTGGGTGTAGACGTCCACGCCGCTGCCCTTGGTCTGCTCGAGGAGCTGCTCAAGGTCGGTCAGATCGTGGCCGGAGATCAGGATGGCGGGGTTCTTCCGGACGCCGAGATCGACTTTTGTGATCTCGGGGTTGCCGTATCTCGAGGTGTTCGCCTCGTCGAGCAGCGCCATGGCCATCACGCCGTGCTCGCCGGTCTCGAGCGTCAGCGCGACGAGATCGTCCGCGGAGAGCGAATCGTCGAGCGTGGCGGCCAGCGCCTTATAAATGAATTTATAAATTTCAAAATTTTCTTTTCCGATGTTCCGCGCATGCTCGGTGTAGGCGGCCATGCCTTTGAGGCCGTAGGTGATCATCTCGCGCAGCGAGCGCGCGTCCTCGTCCTCGGTCGTCAATACGCCGACGGTGGCGGACTTGTCGACGAAGGAGTCGGCGGAGAAGATCGAGAAGGTCGCCGCGTCGTGGAGACCCGGGGCGGAGACGGATTTTTTGAGGTCGTTGCGGATGGCGATCATCCGCATGACCTGTTTTTTGAGCGAGGCGGGGTCGAAGTTCGCGTTGGTGATGGTCATAAAGAGGCTGTTGAGCACCTCGTAGTTCACGTCGCCGAGCTTCTCGACATCGAGATTCCCCTTGACGACAAGCTCCGAGATCCCTTTCAGCGTGTAAATCAGGAGATCCTGCAAATGCGCGACATCCTCGGTCTTGCCGCATACGCCGCGCACCGTGCAGCCCTTGCCGCCGGCGGTCTCCTGACATTGGAAACAAAACATGCTCACTTGCGTGTCCTCCTTTTTAGCCTATATCTCAGACGGGTTCAAAGTCTTCCTTGCCCACAAGGCAGATCGGGCACTGCCAGTCGTCGGGCAGGTTCTCAAACGCCGTGCCGGGCGCGATACCGCCGGCAGGATCGCCGAGCTCGGGGTCATAGATATACCCGCAGACAACACACCTGTATTTTTTCATCATAGTTTCTCCTTTCCATCCGTTTTTAGATTTTCGGAGCGGGCGCCTTTACGACGGTCAGCTCCAGAATTTCCGGGTACGGGTTTTTGACGTTCATTTTGGTCTTAAACGGGATTTTCAGCAGGGTTCCGGCCTCATATTCATGGGATTCCTGCTCGTTGAGGCCAATGGAGAGCCTGCCACGGATGACGGTCATATATACATTCGCGTTGGTGACGTGCTCCGGCACGGCGTCGCCCTCGGGGAGCACCATGTGGAGGTAATGGAGGTTCTCGTCGAGCAAAACTTTTTCGATGGTCTTCTCCTTCGGATCGGACATCCGATATACTTTTTCTACCATATTCTTCCCCTCCTGTCAATCCAAAATCATGCCGTCGGTGGAAATCGTCACGACCTGCCACGGGATAAACTTCCCGCTGTTCTGCAAGGCCCGTTTGACCGCGTTTTCGAGTCCGCCGCAGCAGGGGACCTCCATGCGCGCCACGGTGACGCTTTTGATCGGGTTGTTCGCCAAGATCGCGGTCAGCTTGTCGGTATAATCGACGTCGTCGAGCTTGGGGCAGCCGATCAGGGTCACGCGGTTCCGGATAAATTTGTTATGAAAATCGCCGTAGGCGTAGGCCGTGCAGTCGGCGGCGATCAGCAGGTTCGCGCCCGTAAAATACGGAGCCCTCACCGGCGCGAGCTTGATCTGGACGGGCCACTGGGAGAGCAGGCTCTTATTTTCGCAGGGGTCGGCGCACGCGGCCTCGCATGAGCATCCGGTTTCCCGGCGGATGGTCCTGGACTGCGTGCCCGGGCAGCCGCAGGGCAGGGGGGCCTCTTCGGTTTTACGGCGGTGCGCTTCGGCGGCGGCCTCGTCGTATTCGGCCGCCTCCCGCTCCTCGAAGCGGATCGCGCCCGTCGGGCAGACCGGCAGGCAGTCGCCGAGCCCGTCGCAGTAGTCGTCGCGCAGGAGCTTCGCCTTTCCGTTCACCAAACCGATCGCGCCCTCGTGGCAGGCCGCCGCGCAAAGGCCGCAGCCGTTGCATTTTTCCTCGTCGATCTCTATGATCTTCCGATACAAATCGGTCGCCTCTTTCTATCATAATTTTTCGTTTCCATTGACTTTACGGCTCCAGTTTACTATGCTGGAGAGGATAAGTATGTTGGAATTCCAACGGAAGAGGGCTGTATGGGAGAAAATTTAGAAATTTTAAAATCGGTGGCCTTATTCGACGGCATCGAGGAATCGGAGCTGCGGCCGCTTTTGGCCTGCCTCTCCGCCGAGACGGCGCGTTATGAAAAGGGGCAGACCGTGTTCTTCAGCGGAGACGGCACGAACCGCTTCGGCGTGGTGCTGTCGGGCGGGGTGCAGATCGTCAAGGACGATTACTACGGCAACCGGAGCATCCTCGCGAAGATCGGCGCGGGGAACCTGTTCGCGGAGTCGTTTGCCTGCGCGGGGATGAGGGCGCTCCCGGTCAGCGTGACCGCGACGGCCGAGAGCGAGCTTCTGTTTATCGACTGCCGCAAGCTCGCCGCGCCCTGCGCCAAGGCGTGCGCGTTCCACAGCCGGCTGATCCAAAACCTGATGAACCTCATGGCGCGGAAAAACATCGCGCTGACGCAAAAGATCGAGTTTCTCTCGAAGCGCACCACCCGCGAAAAGCTGATCGCCTATCTCTCGGCCGAGGCGAAAAAGGCGGGCGGCAGCCGCTTTCGCATCCCATTTGACCGGCAGGAGCTCGCGGATTATCTCTCGGTCGAGCGCAGCGCCATGTCGGCGGAGCTCTCGAGGCTCCGGGACGACGGCGTCCTAAAATACTCTAAAAATGAGTTTGAGCTGCTATGATTATAAATAATAAAGAAGCCGGCCTCTCCGCGGGGACGTCGGCGGAAAGAGGAGCGTCATGAAACTCTACATCCGCCAAAAGGTGTTTTCCTGGGTGGACAGGTTCACCGTAAAGGAGGAGTCCGGCGAGGACAAATATTTCGTCGAGGGCGAGTTCTTCTCGTGGGGGAAGAAGCTGCACGTCCGCGACGGCGCGGGGAACGAGGCCGCCTTCATCCAGCAGAAGGTTTGGAGCTTCCTGCCGAAATTTATGGTGTTCGTGGACGGCGGGCAGGTCGCCGAGATTGTAAAGGAATTCACCTTTCTGCGCCCGAAATACCGCATCGACGGTCTCGGCTGGGAAATCGACGGCAGCTTTATGGCCCACGACTACGAGATCACGCGGGACGGGCGCGCCATCGTGACGATCCATAAGGAATGGATGACTTGGGGCGACTGCTACGAGCTCGACATCGAGGACGGGCGGGACGAGGTGCTCGCGCTCGCGGTGGTGCTGGCCATCGACTGCGTGCTGGCGGCCGAGGCGTCCAACGCGTCCAGCGGGGCGTCGGCCGGTGCCCATTAAAAA
>CAZAAR010000057.1:0-9743 GCA_964483415.1 uncultured Oscillospiraceae bacterium | reverse complement strand
GGGTGATCTCGTTGCGGAAGGATTTGCCGACCTGACCGATGCCGAAGGGGATCTTCTTTCTCGTGGTGCGCTGGACGTTGGCGAAGTTGACGAAGATGCCCTGCGCGGTCTCGGGGCGCAGGTAGATCTGGCTCGCGGCGTCCTCGGTGACGCCTTGGAACGTCTTAAACATCAGGTTGAAGGAGCGGATGTCGGTAAAATCAGCGCCGCCGCAGACCGGGCATTTGACGCCTTTGTCGGTGACAAAATCGCGCATGCGCTTAAAATCCCAGCCCTCGGGATCGGTGCCGGTCTGCTCCTCGATGAGCTTGTCCGCCCTGTGGCGGGTGCGGCACTGCTTGCAGTCCATCAGCGGGTCGGAAAAGCCGCTGACATGGCCCGAGGCCACCCAGACCTGCGGGTTCATCAGGATGGCGGCGTCGAGGCCGACGTTATAGGGGCTCTCCTGAACGAAGGCCCTCCACCACGCGCGTTTGACGTTATTTTTGAACTCCACGCCGAGCGGGCCGTAGTCCCACGTGTTGGAAAGGCCTCCGTAGATTTCGGAGCCGGCATAGACGTAGCCACGGCTTTTGCAGAGCGCGACGATCTTGTCCATCGTGTAGGTTTTGCTGTCCATTAGACAATTCCTCCGTTTTCTCAAACTGAAAATATACGTTTACATATTATTCCTCAAAAAAGAAATAGTCAAGCAATCCGCGCCATACGAGGGGACGATTGTCGAAAATCATTCCCCAAAAACGGAAAAAGGGGAGCGGTCCGTTCCGCGCTCCGGCGGCGCCTGAGCTTCCCTTGCGAAGGAACCCGCAAAACGTTGACTTTTTCCGATAAATAGAATAAACTATTTAAATAGATTTTTGTGCCCGAAAGGATGTTGTTATGATCAGGAGCATGACCGGCTACGGCGCCGCGGAGAAAACCGTCGACGGAAAATACATCCGCGTGGAGATCAAATCGGTCAACCACCGCTATCTTGAATTCTCCGCCCGGGTCCCGCGCGCGTACGGCTTTCTGGAAGAAAAGATGAAGGGCCTGCTCTCCGAATGCGTCTCCCGCGGCAAAGTGGACTGCAATATCTACGTCCAGACGCTTGAGGGCGGCAGCGAGTCGGTCTCCGTCAACAGGGAGCTTGCGAAGAGCTACATCGACGCCCTGCGCTCGGTGCGGCACGATCTGGACGTCCGGGACGACCTGTCGTTAAACTCCGTGACGCGCCTGCCGGACGTGTTTACGGTCGTGCAAAAGGAGGAGGACGCGGACGCCGTCTGGGCGATGGTCAAAGAGGTCGCCGACGCCGCCGCGAAAAATTTTATCGCGATGCGCGGGGCCGAGGGCGAAAAGATGAAGGCCGACATGCTGCAAAAAGCCGCGGAGATCGAGGAAAAAGTCGGCTATGTCGAGAGCCGCAGCCCGGAGACCGTGAAGGAGTACCGGGAGCGCCTCTACGCGAAATTACAGGAGGTGCTGCAGAGCGCCGGCGTCGACGAGAACCGCGTGCTGACCGAGGCCGCCGTCTATGCGGACAAGGTCGCGGTGGACGAGGAGACGGTGCGCCTGCACAGCCACCTCGCGCAGTTCCGGGAGATCCTCGGCAAGGGCGGCGCGGTCGGCAAAAAGCTGGATTTCCTTGTGCAGGAGATGAACCGCGAGGCCAACACCACCGGCTCCAAATGCTCCGATGTGGAGATCACGCGCGCGGTCATGGACATCAAGTGCGGCATCGAGAAGATCCGCGAGCAGATCCAGAATATAGAATAATGCGTGCGGCGGAAGCCGCGCGCAGCGGGTTTTCTCGGCGGCCAAAAGCAGGCCGTCGCCGCGCTTTGCGCGGACGAAAACCCGTCGTAAGCAAAAAGCCAAACGCCGCGAATTTGCCTCGCCCGCCTGACAGGCCGGCGGGCGTTTGCTCCGCAAACCGTCAAATTCGTCGTAAACAGAAAGCCGCGCGCCGCGGGTTTTCTCGACGGCCAAAAGCAGGCCCTCGCCGCGCTTCGCGCGGACGAAAACCCGTCGTAAGCAAAAAGCCAAACGCCGCGAATTTACCTCGCCCGCCTGACAGGACGGCGGGCGTTTGCTCCGCAAACCGTCAATTTCATTATAAAATACACTTCGGCGCGGACGCGCCGCCCGATCTTTTACAGGGAGGCCTGCCCGATGAAACTGGTGAATATCGGCTTCGGCAACATGGTCAACGCGGACCGCGTCGTCGCGATGATCGCGCCGGACTCGGCGCCGGTCAAGCGCGTCGTTCAGGACGCCCGCGAGCGGGGTATGCTCGTGGACGCCTCCTACGGCAGAAAGACGCAGGCGGTCGTCATCATGGATTCCGGGCATGTCGTGCTTTCCGGGATCCCGCTCGATACTGTAACGGGGAGGATAGCGGAAGAACCGGATGAATAAAGGAATTTTATTGGTGATCTCCGGTCCCTCGGGGGTCGGAAAAGGCACCATCATCAAACGACTTTTTGAGCTGGATAAAAACCTGTCGTTTTCGGTCTCGGTGACCACAAGGAAGCCGCGGGACGGCGAGATCGACGGGGTGGATTATTCTTTTCTCACGCGGGAACAATATAGCGCCCTCAAAGACGGCGGCGGCCTGCTGGAATCCGTGGATTTCAGCGCCAACTCCTACGGGACGCCGAGGGCCGAGGTCGACCATGCGCTGAACGCGGGTCGGGATCTCATCCTGGACATCGAGATCCAGGGAGCCGCGAACGTCCGGCGCCTGATGCCGGAGGCGCTGCTCATTTACATCGTCCCGCCCTCTTTTGAGGAACTGAAAAAGCGCCTCGCGGGGCGCGGCTCGGAGACCGAGGAATCTATGAAGCTCCGCCTCGACATCGCGCTGCGGGAGCTCTCCGAGGCCCCGGGCGTGTACGATTGTTTTGTGGTCAACGACAGCATCGAGCATGCGGCGCGTGAAATCGAAGCGATACTCCGGCTCAAGCGGCAGGGGAGCCCTCTGCCGAAGTGCTCCGGGGAACAGATATTAAAGGAGGTCATCAGCCTTGCTTAATCCCGCGGATATGTATAACCTCAATCAAAAAAACAGCCCCTACGCCAACGTGATCGCCGTCTCCAAGCGCGCGAGGGAGATCTCCGAGGCCTACGAGGAGCAGCATGAGATCATGACGGAAAAACCGCTAAAGCTCGCCATCGGCGAATTCGCCCGGGACAGATGCCGGATCGTCAAGAGCTCCATCAGGACCGAGGATGATTGAGAATATGGCGGAGAAAAAGACGGTTTTGCTGGGCGTCACCGGCGGGATCGCCGCTTATAAGGCGGCGAGCCTCGCCTCCGCGCTGACGAAGCGGAATTATACGGTCCTTCCGGTGCTGACAAAGGGCGCCTGCGAGTTCGTCTCGCCGCTCACGTTCACCGCCGTGACCGGAAATAAGGCCCTGACGGAGCTGTTCGGCTCCGGGATCGAGCCGGAGATCGCCCATATCGCGCTCGCGAAGCGGGCCGATCTCGTGCTGATCGCGCCCGCGACCGCGGACGTGCTCGCGAAGCTCGCAGGCGGCGCCGCGGACGATCTCCTGACCTCGGCCGTGCTGGCCGCGACCTGCAAAAAGCTGGTCGCGCCGGCCATGAATACCCATATGTTTGAGAACCCGGCCACGCAGCGGAACCTCGCGCGGCTCCGGGCGGACGGCTTCGGCGTCGTCGAGCCGGGCGGGGGACACCTCGCCTGCGGCGAGGACGGTAGAGGCCGCCTCGCCGATGAGGAGGACCTGATCGCCGCCGTGGAATACGCCCTGCGCGGAAACGACTCCCTCGTGGGAAAAAAGGTCGTCGTCAGCGCGGGCCCGACCATTGAGCCGATCGATCCGGTGCGCTATCTGACGAACCGCTCGACCGGGAAGATGGGCTACGCCGTTGCGAAGATGGCCGCGCTGCGCGGCGCGGACGTCGTGCTCATCTCCGGGAGAACCAACCTGCCCGCGCCGTACGGGACCGACGTGCTCCGCGTGGAGACCGCCGCGGAGATGGCGAAGGCCGTGCTCAGGGAGGCCGCCGGGGCGGATCTTGTGGTCATGGCCGCGGCCGTCGCGGATTATACGCCGGCCGAATATGCTGAAAATAAGATCAAGAAGTCCGACGGCGCGCTGACGCTCGAGCTTCGGCGCACCGAGGACATCCTCGCGGCGCTCGGCGAGCGGAAGCCGGAGGGGCAGGTGCTCTGCGGTTTTTCGATGGAGACGGAGAACCTGCTCGAAAACAGCCGCAAAAAGCTCGCCGCGAAGCGCGCCGACCTGATCGTCGCGAACCCGGTCGCGGAGGAGGGGTCGGGCTTCGCCTGCGATACGAACAAAGCCGTGCTGCTCTCGGCAAAGGAGGAAACGGTCCTCCCGACGATGACGAAGGAGGCCCTCGCGGACGCGATTCTCGACCGGCTGACCGGGATGCTCGACGCGAAAATCTCCGCCGGAGCGGTAAAAAGCTAAAATCCGAGGCAATCCTTGACAGCGCGAACCGAACGTGCTATGATTGGGCCAATATTTGAAAAAAACGTCGATGGGGAAAACAATCCGGATTTTTCCGCTCAGAGAGGGCCCGGCATTCTGAAAAGGGCCTGCGGGAGCCGCGTGCGCACCAGCCCCGGAGCGCGTGCAAGCTTTTTGCGAACACGCCGGCGCCGCACCGTTACAGGCGGGCTTTTGAGTGCGGAGAGCTTCTCTCCGTCAACAAGGGTGGAACCGTGAAGCGCAAGCTTCGCCCCTTATGCGAGGGGCGGAGCTTTTTTGTTTCCGAGAACTTGTTTTCCCGGCGGTTTGCCCGCGGAAAAACCGTCCCTCCCGGCGCGTTGTCTCGGCCGGCGATTTCTTTTTAAAAAATCCGGTGCCGAGCATCCGACGGGGGTTCTCCGAAGACCGGGATTTCGCCGAAACCCCATTTCTTAAAAATCATGTCACTTTGCTTTCCCGTTTCGGCTCCGCGGGCGCGCCGCCCGGGGTTCGCAAACCGAAAAGCATTTATAGGAGGAGTCAGTTATGGTAAAAGTAACCCTGCGCGATGACATCCGGGAGTATGAATCCGGGACCACCGCCTATGAGATCGCCCGGAGCATCGGCGCCGGCCTTGCCCGCGAAGCCTGCGCCGCGCGGATCGACGGCGAGCCCTGCGACCTGCGCACCCCGGTTGAAAAGGACTGCGCGGTCGAGATCCTGACGTTCGACGATCCCTACGGCAAGAGGGCCTTCTGGCACACCACAAGCCACGTGATGGCGCAGGCCGTGCTGCACCTGTTTCCCAAGGCGAAGTTCTCCATCGGCCCGGCGGTCGAAAACGGCTTCTACTATGATTTCGACGTGGACCGCCCGTTTACGGCCGACGACCTCGCGCGGATCGAAAAGGAGATGGCCGAGATCATCAAGACCGGCCTCGATGTCCGCAGATTCACCATGACCGCGGAGGAGGGAAGGGGCTTCATGAAGGATCAGCCCTATAAACTTGAGCTGATCGAGGAGCACGCCGGCAGGGGCGAGGCCCTCTCCTTCTACCAGCAGGGCGATTTCACCGAGCTCTGCGCCGGGCCGCACCTGATGAGCATCGCGCAGATCAAGGCCTTTAAGCTCACCTCCACCACCGGGGCCTATTGGCGGGGCAGCGAGAAAAACAAGATGCTCTCGCGCATCTACGGCATCTCCTACCCGAAGAAAGCCGACCTCGAGGCCTATCTCGCCGCCGTCGAGGACGCCAAGCGCCGCGACCACAACGTCCTCGGCCGCCAGCTCAAATATTTTTGCAACAGCGACTACATCGGTCAGGGCCTGCCCTGTCTGATGCCGAAGGGCGCGAAGCTCTTCCAGATCCTGAACCGCTATATTCAGGACAAGGAGGAGTACGAGTACGGCTATGTGATGACCCGCACGCCGCTGATGGCGAAATCCGACCTTTATAAAGTTTCCGGCCACTGGGACCATTACAAAGACAACATGTTCGTGCTCGGCGACGAGGAGAAGGACAAGGAAGTCTATGCCCTGCGCCCGATGACCTGTCCGTTCCAATATCAGGTCTACCTCAGCGAGAAGCACAGCTACCGCGACCTGCCGATCCGCTACGGCGAGACCTCAACGCTGTTCCGCAACGAGGCCTCCGGCGAGATGCACGGCCTGATCCGCGTGCGCCAGTTCACGATCACCGAAGGGCACCTGATCGTCCGCCCGGACCAGCTCGAGCAGGAATTCGCGGGCTGCATCCGGCTCATCAAGGAGGTCATGACCGACGTCGGCCTGATCGGCGACCTCTCGTTCCGCTTCTCGAGATGGGACCCGGACAACCGCGAAAAATATGAAGGCACCCCGGAGATGTGGGAGGAGGCCGAGACCACGATGCGCGGCATCCTCGACGACCTGCACATCCCGTATGTGGAGGCGAAAGGCGAGGCCGCTTTCTACGGCCCGAAGCTCGACGTGCAGGCGAAGAACGTCTACGGCAAGGAGGACACCATCGTCACCGTCCAGATCGACATGATGCTCGCCCAACGCTTCGGCATGACCTACACCGACCCGAACAACCAGCAGCTCAACCCGTATATCATCCACCGCACCTCGCTCGGCTGCTACGAGCGCACGATCGCGCTGCTGATCGAGAAATACGCGGGCGCGCTCCCGCTCTGGCTCTCGCCGGAGCAGGTCCGCGTGATGCCGATCACCGAGGATCAAAACGACTGCGCCGAGGAGGTCCGGAAGCAGCTCTTTCGGGCCGGGTTCCGCGCCGCCTCCGACCTGCGTTTTGAGCGGATCGGCTTCAAGATCCGCGAGGCGCAGGCGGAGAAGATCCCCTATATGGCCGTCGTCGGCGCGAAGGAGAAGGAGTCCGGCACCGTCACGGTCCGCGACCGCAGGGACGGCAGCCAGACCGCCTATACGCTCGAGGAATTCATCGCGAAGCTCCACGCGGAGAACGACAACAAGGTCTGCACCTGAGCGTCGGCCGCTCCGCCGCAAAAAAAATTGCAAGATGCCGCCGGGCGGGCCCGCGTGCCCGCCGGCGGTTCTTAGGGCTTTGCGCGCCACGCCGGATGACGCCCCTTCGCGCGTATGCCGCCTTTTTTCGACACATTGCGCGGAGTGGGAAGGAGGAGCGTTTTCCCGGGAAAAGCCGGCTTCCGGTTTTCCGAAAAAGGAGGTTTTTATCCGCCAAAGAAAATAAAATATTATATTTTACAGTATCATATTTGAGGATTGGACGTTGTTTTTAATTTTTTATTGACAATGACGAAATCTTGTAATAAACTAAACTTAATATGTGTAATTATACGTCTGTATAAGAACACATTTAATTTATAGAGAGGACAACTGAATAGTATGGATTTTTTAGCGATCACCTCAAAGCTTGGGGTATTCGCCGGGCTCACTTCGGAGGATATCCTTGCCTGTGTTATCATTGGCGGAATCGCTTTGTTAGTCGGAATTGGTGTCGCCTTTCCTCTGGGCGTTTTGTATAGGCGCAAAGTCGCGGAGGCCGAGCTCGGCTCCGCAGAGGAAGAAGCCAGAAGGATCGTCAACGATTCGATCAAAACTGCCGAAAACCGAAAGAAGGAGGCCCTGGTTGAGGCAAAGGACGAGATTCACAGACTCCGCAGCGAGACGGAAAAAGAACTGAAGGACCGCCGCGCGGAGGTGCAGCGTCAAGAGCACCGTCTCCAGCAAAAAGAGGAATCCCTTGACAAAAAGATGGACAACCTCGATAAAAAAGAGGAGGCCCTGACCTCCAAGCAGCAGACCGCGGACGAGCGCCTCGCCGAGGCGGAACAGATCAAAAAGAGCCAGTACGACATGCTCGAAAGGGTCAGCGGCTATACCACGGACCAGGCGAAAGCCCAGCTCCTTCAGACCGTTGAGCAGGAGCTTACCCATGAAAAAGCGCTGCGCGTGATGCAGTATGAGCAGCAGCTCAAGGATGAGCAGGAGGAGAGAGCCCGCGAGATCTTGAGCGCCGTGGTCAGCAGATGCGCGCCGGATTATGTGGCGGAGGCCACCGTTTCCGTCGTGCCGCTGCCCAACGACGAGATGAAGGGCCGCATCATCGGCCGCGAGGGACGCAACATCCGCGCCCTCGAGACACTGACCGGCGTCGATCTGATTATCGACGACACGCCGGAGGCCATCACGCTCTCGAGCTTCGACCCGGTGCGCCGGGAGATCGCCCGGCTCTCGCTCGAAAAGCTCATTCAGGACGGCCGCATCCATCCCGCGAGGATCGAGGAGACGGTCGAGAAAGCAAGAAAAGAAGTCGACGCGAAGATCAAACAGGACGGCGAAAAGGCCGTGCTCGAATGCGGCGTCCACGGTTTGGCGCCGGAGCTCGTGCGCCTGCTCGGGCGGATGCGCTACCGCACCAGCTACGGGCAGAACGCGCTCGCGCACTCCATTGAGGTCGCGCAGCTCTCCGGTATGCTCGCCTCAGAGATCGGCGGCATCGACGTGGCCATGGCCACGAGAGCCGGCCTGCTGCACGACATCGGCAAGGCCCTGACGCATGAGATCGAGGGCAGCCACGTGAGCATCGGCGTCGACGTCGCGAAGAAATACAAGGAGCCGCAGGACGTCATCCACGCCATCGAGGCGCACCACAACGACGTCGAGCCGCGCACCACGATCGCGTGGATTGTGCAGGCCGCGGACGCCATCTCCGCCGCGAGGCCCGGCGCCAGAAGAGAGAACCTCGAGAGCTACATCAAGCGCCTGGAAAAACTGGAGGAGATCGCGAATTCGTTTGACGGCGTCGATTCCTGTTTTGCCATCCAAGCGGGCCGCGAGGTCCGGATTCTGGTCAAGCCGGAGCTGATCTCCGACGACGACATGGTGCTCGTCGCGCATGAGATCGCCAAAAAGATCGAGACCGATCTCGATTATCCGGGCCAGATCAAGGTGCATCTCGTGCGGGAGAGCCGGGCGGTCGATTTCGCGAAGTAAACGTTCAAAAGAAAATAAAAATAGCGGCGGATCAGCGATCCGCCGCTATTTTTATGCCCAAAACCGGAGCGTTTCGCATAGAATGGCGTGAAAAACCTTATTTTGGAGGGGCGCCATGATTCTGAGAAACAGAGAGTACGACCGGGCAAGGGCTGTGGAATACGCTCACCGGTGGGCGTATTTCCGGAATCCGGCCTTTTACGATTTTTCAGCCATCGGGGGAGATTGCACCAACTATGCCTCGCAATGCGTTTTTGCCGGGAGCGGCGTGATGAATTTCACGCCGACGTTCGGGTGGTACTATATCGACATCAACGACCGGGCCCCCGCGTGGACGGGGGTCAAGTACCTGTACAATTTCCTCATCAACAACACCGGGGCCGGGCCGTACGGCCGGGAAGTGTCGATTTCGGAGGTGAGGCCGGGGGATATCTGTCAGCTCATCATCGACGAGCCGGATTGGCAGCACTCGCCGGTCATCGTCGCGGTGGGAAGAAACGCGAGGACGTATGCCAACATCTGGGTGGCCGCCCATTCCTATGACTGCGACTGCCGGCCGCTCTCCAGCTATGCCATCCGCGAGGCGCGCTTTATCCATATCGAGGGCGTCCGGGAGATTGTGGCCTCCAATATGAGAAGCGGCGGCGAACTCTCCGAGACGGGCGCTTCAAGCCCGCCGCCCGGGACCGGAGCCGCGGGAACCGTGCTGGGGGCCAGCGTCACAAAGGCTCCTGTGCCTCCGCCCGGCGTCACAGGGATCACCGGGATCACGATGCCCAATTTTGGCGTCACAGGCGTCACGGGGGTCACCATGCCCA
>CAZAAR010000056.1:0-9910 GCA_964483415.1 uncultured Oscillospiraceae bacterium | reverse complement strand
TTTCAGGGTCGTCGGCCCCCTCACGCCCAGAAACGGGGCCGCGGGGACCGCCGGAGTTGCCGGAATCGAGGGGGCTGTCACCGGCGTCACGGGGGTCACCATGCCCGGGGTCGGCGTCACCGGGATCACGATGCCCAATTTTGGCGTCACGGGCGTCACCCTGCCCAATTTCAGGGTCGTCGGCCCCCTCACGCCCAGAAACGGGGCCGCGGGGACCGCCGGACTTGCCGGAATCGAGGGGGCTGTCACCGGCCTCACGGGGATTACAGGCGTCACCGGATTCGCGGGGTTTACCACACCCAATTTCGAGATCGCGGGACCTTTCGCGCCCGAAACCGTAGCGCCTTAGATATGGCCGCCGGGTCCGCAGAGAGAACCTGCCGGCCGCAATGGCGATGGAAAAGAGCTCCGGCGTCATGCCGGAGCTCTTTTCCTATGGTTTCCCACCTTCCGCCCCGCTCTTCCCGGGGGCGTTACGCGTTCCAGATCTTTTCACAGTATTCCCGCACGGTGCGGTCGACGAAAAATTCCGGCGAGGCGGCGATGTTCGCGAGGGACATGCGGTTCCACGCGTTCCGGTCGCGGTAGCGGCGGTCGGCCTCGTCCTCGGCGTCCATGTAGGCGCGGAAGTCGGCGCAGGCCATATAAAAATCTGCCGTCTCTAAAAGTTCCGCGAGGTCGGAGAAATCCTCCCCGCCGACGCCGGTCCTGAGCCGCCCGATCGCGTATCTGAGCTCCGGGTCCGCTTCGATGAAGACCCTCGGGTCGTAGCCGCGTCCGCGCAGCGCCGCGGCTTCGTCGGAGGTCATGCCGAAAGGAAAGTTGTTCTCCGCGCCGGCCTCGCGGAAGATCTCAAGGTTCGCGCCGTCGGGCGTGCCGACGGTGACCGCGCCGCTGAGCGCGAGCTTCATGTTGCCGGTCCCGGAGGCCTCGGTCCCCGCGAGGGAGATCTGCTCAGAGAGTTCGGCGGCGGGCATCAGCAGCTCCGAGGCCGTGACGCTGTAATTTTCGAGGTAGACGAGATGGAAGCGGTCCCGGGCGGCCGGGCTGCGCCGCATCTCGGTCCCGATCATCCAGATCAGCTTGATGATGCGCTTGGCGAGGTGGTAGCCGGGCGCGGCCTTCGCCCCGAAAAGAAAGGTGCGCGGCAGGATGTCGGCCCCGGGGTCCGCCTCCAAGCGACCGAGCAGCGCGAGCATGCGCAGGGCGTTTAGATGCTGCCGCTTATATTCGTGCAGGCGCTTCGCCTGCACGTCGAAGATGGAGTCCGGGTCGAGCGCGTCGCCGCAGACGTCCCGGAACTGCTTCGCGAAGTCGCCCTTGTTGAGCCGCTTGACGGTCCCGAGGGACTCGAGCGCGGCGGGGTCGTTCTCATATTCCCGCAGCAGGCGCAGGCGCTCGGGGTCGTGCTCAAAGTCGCCGCAGAGCTCCTTTGCGAGCGCGGCGAGCCTCGGGTTCGCGACGCAGAGCCAGCGCCGCGCCGCGATGCCGTTGGTGACGCTCGTAAAGCGCTCCGGGAACGCGCGGCCGAGGTCCCGGAAGGCGCTCTCCCTCATGACCGCCAGATGGTGCTCCGAGACGCCGTTGACCTTATGGCAACCCCAGACGCAGAGGTTCGCCATGCGGATCTGGCCGCCCGAGAGAATGGCCATGCGCTCGATCTCCTCTTCGCGGAAGCCCTTGGCCTCCAGATCCCTGCACAGGCGGCGGTCGATCTCCAGAATAATCATATAGATCCGCGGCAGCAGCGCCTTGAGCGCGCCGGCGTCCCAGCGCTCGAGCGCCTCGGGCATCACGGTGTGGTTCGTGTAGCTGAAGGTGCGAAACGCGATGTCCCAGCTCTTCTCCCAGCCGTAGCCGCAGTCATCGAGCAGCCGCCGCAGCAGCTCCGGAACGGCGAGGGCGGGGTGGGTGTCGTTGATGTGGACGGCGGCCTTCTCCGGCAGGGTCTCGAGCGTGCCATAGTTGACGATGTGCCGCCGCACGATGTCGGAGAGCGACGCGCAGACCAGAAAATATTGCTGTTTGAGGCGCAGGAATTTGCCCTCGGCGTGGCTGTCATTCGGGTAGAGGATCGAGGAGATGGCCTTCGCCATCGAGGCCTGACGGAACGCGTCGGGGTAGTTCCCGGCGTTAAAGAGATCCATATCGACTTCCGGCGTCGTCGCCTTCCAGAGGCGCAGGCGGCTCACCTCCGGCGTGTCGAAGCCCGGAAGCATGACGTCGTACGGCACGGCGCGGACGGTCTCATCATTTTTATACTCGACGAAATGGCCCCCGCCGTCCCAAAACTCCCTGACGTCGCCGCCGAAGCGGACGTCGACGGATTTCTCGTTTTGCGCCTCGAGCCAGACGCCGCCGCCGGGCAGCCAGTCGTCGGGCTTTTCGCTCTGCCAGCCGTCGGTCAGGATCTGGCGGAAGATGCCGTATTCAAAACAGATCGAGTAGCCCATGGCCTGTTTCCCGACGGTGGCGAGGCCGTCCATAAAGCAGGCGGCGAGGCGGCCGAGACCGCCGTTGCCGAGCCCGGCGTCCGGCTCCCGGGCGTAGATGCGCTCCGGGCTGACGCCGAATCCGGCGAGGGCCTTCTCGTAGGCGTCCGTCAGGCCAAGGTCGTAGAGGCTGTTTTTTAACGAGCGGCCGAGCAGGAACTCCATGGAGAGATAGTAGACCTCTTTGTCGCCGCGGGCGATGTGGGCCGCGTTGGCGCGGCGCTCCTTTTCGGCGAGGATGCCGCGCAGCAGCATGGCCGAGACGTTATAAATTTGGGCGTCGTCGGCGCTGTCCGGCGGGAGGAGGTAATAGGCCTCCGTCAGAGCTTTGAGTTTTTCGGTGAAAAAGGATTTGTCGAATACGGACATAAGGGCTCCTTTTCGGTCGTTTTGTGAGAAAAGAACTCATTCTATTATATTCAAAAACCGCCGTCTTGACAAGTTGGCCAAACGACGGAAAAAGAGTTTGCCAAACCGACAAAATGCGCTATAATATAGATAAAAGATTTGTATCTTACGGAGGGATCCGAGATGGAAAAGGTAAAAAAGATCAAAATCGACATTGCCGGCGCGAGTTACAGCGTCAACTCCGCCGAGGAGGAGGGCTACGTCCTCAGCCTCGCGCGGGAGATCAACGAGGACATCCAGACCCTGATGTCGAGAAACCCGGCCCTTTCGCTCAACGACGCGCTGGTCCTCTGCACGCTGAGCTATCTCGACCAATACAGGAAGGAATCCTCCAACAGCGACCACATCCGCTCCCAGCTCAAGGATTATCTCGGCGACACCGCCCGCGCCCGGATGGAAGTGGACGAGGCCAACCGCCGCGCCGACAAGCTGGAGAAAGAGCTCGCGGAGCAAAAGAAAAAATGGTCGAGGTAACCGTTAAGCTCCTTTCGGAGCACGCGGTTTTCCCGGAAAAGGCGACGGACGGCGCCGCCTGCCGGGACGTCTCCGCCTGCCTCGACGGGCCGGTCGTCATCCCGCCGGGGAGGACCGTGCTGATCCCCACGGGTTTCGCGATGGCGGTGCCGCAGGGCTACGCGGCGTTCGTCTTCGCAAGGAGCGGCCTCGGCATCAAAAAGGAGATCGCGCCCGGGAACTGCGTCGGCGTCATCGACTCGGATTACCGCGGCGAGGTGAAGGTCGGCCTCTGGAACCGGGGCGACCGGCCTTATACGATTATGCCCGGAGATCGGATCGCGCAGATCGCGGTTCTGCCGGTCCCCGAGGCGCGCTGGACGGCCGCGGAGGAACTGCCGCAGAGCGGGCGCGGCGCGGGCGGCTTCGGCTCGACCGGAAAGTAAATCCGGCACGGAAATGATAGGAGAAAAAGACGGGAGCCTTCGCGGTTCTGCCGGTCCCCGAGGCGCGCTGGACGGCCGCGGAGGAACTGCCGGAGAGCGGGCGCGGCGTCGGCGGCTTCGGCTCGACCGGGCAATAGGCCCGGCGCGGAAAATATAGGAGAAAAAGACGGGAGCCTTCGCGGTTCCCGTCCTTTTTATTTTTTCTTTGATTCTGTTTACCGCGGACCATATGCCGGGCCCCGGAATTTCGGCCCCGGATTCACAGCAGGCCGATCAGCCTAGCCGTCTCCGCGAGCGGGAAGCCCACGACGTTGTAATAATCGCCGCGGATGGCCCTGACCAGCACGCAGCCCTTGCCTTGGATGCCGTAGGCGCCCGCCTTGTCCATCGGCTCCCCGGTGGCGATGTAGGCACGGATCAGCTCGTCGGAGAGGGGATAAAATTCCACCTCCGTCGTCTGCGTAAAGGAGCGGACCTCGCCCTTTACCACGGCCGCGACCCCGGTCAGCACCAAGTGCTTCCGGCCCGAGAGCGCCTTGAGCATGCGGAAGGCGTCCGCCTCGTCCCTCGGCTTGCCGAGGAGCTCGCCGTCGAGCGCGACCACGGTGTCCGCGCCGATCACAAGGTCGTCCGGATGCCCGGCCGCGACCTCGCGCGCCTTCCGCCGCGCGAGGAACTCCGGAACCTCGTTCCACGCCGTGCCGTCCGGGACGGTCTCGCCGCCCCTCGCCGGGACGCAGGCATATTCGGGCACGATGAGCCGCAAAAGCTCCTGCCTTCTTGGGGAGCCGGACGCGAGAATGACCATACGCCGCCGCCTTTCCGGGGGGAGATTTTTCCGTGAAAATCTTGCTGTGAAGAAGTGCCGGCCCGGACCGGGCCGGCACTTTATTATACCTGATTCGATTTCAAATATCAAACCCGGGGGACCGCGCCGAAAGGTGACGGGGCTTTCCGTGCCTGTTTTGCGGGCTGGCGGCGCGCCCCACCCGCGAAAATTCGCCGCGGCCGAAAAAGAATTCAGGCCGTGGCCGTGGGGGACCGGAGCTGTTTTTCGGTCCTCGCCTCACCGGCTCAGCAGGACCTCGGCCGCCGCGAGTCTCGCGGCGATGCAGAACACCTCGATGGCTTGCCGGAGTTCCCCGACCGGCGGAAATGTCGGCGCGAGGCGCAGGCTCGAATCCTTCGGGTCGCGCATGTAGGGATAGACCGCGCCGGCCGGGGTCAGCACGACGCCGGCCTCCTTACAGAGCGCGACGGTGCGCTTCGCCGTGCCGGGGATCAGGTCGATGCCGATGAAGTAGCCGCCCTTCGGACGCACCCAAGTGCCGACGCCGGAGCCGTCGAGGTCGCGGTCGAGGATCTCGAGCACCGCCTCAAATTTCGGGCGGATGATCACGGCCATGCGGGCCATCTGCTCGTAGATGCCCTCAAGATTCTTAAAAAAGCGGGCGTGGTTGAGCTGGTTGATCTTATCCGGGCCGATGGTCTGGATCGCGAGCTGCTTTTTGATAAACGCGCGGTTGTGCGGCGAGGCCGAGAAGGCCGCGATGCCCGCGGACGGGAACGTGATCTTGTTGGTGCTGGAAAAGATGTAGACGTGGTCCTCGGCGCCGTACTTTTCGGCCTCGCGCAGCAGGCACGGGATGCGGGTGCGGCGGTCGGGGTAGAGGTCGTGGACCGAGTAGGCGTTGTCCCAGAAGATCCGGAAATCGCCCGCCGCGGGACGCAGTTTCGCGAAGCGGCCGACGGTCTCGTCGGAGTAGACGATGCCCTGCGGGTTGGAGAACTGCGGCACGCACCAGATGCCCTTGACGGAGGGGTCCTTGACCAGTTCCTCAACGGCGTCCATGTCGGGGCCGTCCGGCGTCATGGCGCCCGGGATCATCTCGAAACCGAAAAACTCGGTGACGGCGAAGTGGCGGTCGTAGCCCGGCGCCGGGCAAAGCCATTTGCGGTCCTTGACCTCATACCAAGGCTTCTCCGAGCCGTAGACGCCGTGCGTCATCGCGCGGGCGATCATGTCGTACATCAGCGTCAGCGAGCTCGAGCCCTCGCAGAGGACCTCGTCCGGCCCGACGCCCATGATCTCGGCCATCAGCCGGCGGCACTCCGGGATACCCTCGAGGCAGCCGTAGTTGCGGCAGTCGATCCCGCTTTCGGAGATATAGCTGCCCGGGCGCGAGGAGACGCTGTCGAGCAGCGTGCTCGTGATATCGAGCTGCTCCGTGCAGGGTTTGCCGCGGCTCATATCCAAGCCGAGCCCAAGGGCCTTTTTTTCTTCAAACGCTTTTTTCAGCGTTTTCTGCTCGGCAAGAAGCTCTTCGTGAGAGAGTTCCAGATAATTTTTCATTGTTTCAGCCCGCTTTCTTATACGAAATAGGTTCTCCAAAATTCATGCGCATTTTTCGAGTGGGATGATTCTATTTCAAACATATGGTTGGCAAAAAAGTGGGAAAAAGCCGTTGGGGGCGGCTTATTTTGCAGGATTCTCCGAAAAATAATTCAAAAATGACGCTTTTCCGTCGCGAGGATTCCATAGGCAGGAGCCCTCTCATTTCTGAGAGAGCTCCTATTCCACAATGCGATTTCTTAAAACTCCGCGCTGCCGGTGGTTCTCGGGAAGCGCGCTTAGCTGACGCTAAGTGCCGTGGATTTTCCTTCGCGGCCGTAAAGGATGGCCGCGATTTCCTTCGGAAACCGAAAAATCCGGGCGGTTTCGATCAGAACTCGGCGCTGCCGGTGGTTCTCGGGAAGGGCAGGACATCGCGGATGTTCTCGATGCCGGTGAGATACATGATGACCCGCTCGAATCCGAGGCCGAAGCCCGCGTGCTTGCACCCGCCGTAGCGGCGCAGGTCGAGGTACCACCAATAGTCTTCCTCGCGGAGGCCGAGCTCCCGGATGCGGTCCAGAAGCACCTCGAGGCGCTCCTCGCGCTGGCTGCCGCCGACGATCTCGCCGACGCCCGGCACCAGCAGATCCGCCGCCGCGACGGTCTTGCCGTCGTCGTTCATGCGCATATAAAAGGCCTTGATCTCCTTCGGGTAATCGGTGACGAAGATCGGCGACTTGTAGACCACCTCGGTGAGGTAACGCTCGTGCTCGGTCTGGAGGTCGCATCCCCAGTAGACCGGGTACTGAAACTCATGCCCGGAACTGAGCAGGATCTCGACGGCCTTGGTGTAGCTGACACGGACGAACTCGGCGTTAATGATGGATTCGAGCCGCTCGATCAGATGATGCTCCGGGTCGACAAAGTCGTTGAAGAACCGCATCTCCTGCGGGCAGGCGTCGAGCACAGAGCGAAAGACGAATTTGATCATGTCCTCGGAGAGCTGCATCTCGTCGGAAAGGTCCGCGAAAGCGATCTCCGGCTCGATCATCCAGAATTCGGCGGCGTGGCGCTGCGTGTAGGATTTCTCGGCGCGGAAGGTCGGCCCGAACGTGTAGATGTTGGAGAAAGCAAGGGCCATGGCCTCGCCCTCGAGCTGCCCGGAGACGGTGAGGCCCGCGGGTTTGCAGAAGAAGTCTTGGCTGAAGTCCACGGAGCCGTCCTCGTTGCGCGGCGGGTCGCTCGGGTCGAGCGTCGTGACGCGGAACATCTCGCCCGCGCCCTCGCAGTCGGAGCCCGTGATCAGCGGCGTGTGCGCGTAGACAAAGCCGCGCTCCTGAAAGAATTTGTGGACCGCGTAGGCGGCGACGCTGCGCACCCGGAACGCCGCGCTGAACGTGTTCGTGCGCGGGCGCAGGTGGGCGATCGTGCGCAGGTATTCGAGGGAGTGGCGCTTTTTCTGGAGCGGGTAGTCCGGCGTGGACGGCCCCTCGACGGCGATCTCCGCGGCGTGCAGCTCGAAAGGCTGCTTGAGCTCCGGGGTCAGGACGATCTGCCCGACGACCGTAACGGCCGCGCCGACGTTGAGCTTGGTGATCTCTTTATAATTTTCGAGCCGATCCTCTTCGTAGACGACCTGCAGATTGGAAAAGCAGGTGCCGTCGTTGAGCTCGATAAAGCCCAGAGATTTGGAGTTGCGGGAAGTGCGCAGCCAGCCGCAGATTTTGACCGGCGCGGCGGTGTAGCTTTCCGGCGCGGCAACGATTTGCCGCAGTTCCGTCCTGTTCATATCAATCACTCCAGTTGCGTTTTTGGGCGGCCCGGCCGTCAATACGTCTTAATATATCATATTATTATCCGTTTTGCAACAGAAAAGATGCAAGACGGTCACGCGGAAATTTCAGATTTTTTTGTTTTAAATGGAGATATGGCGCCGTTTTCGCGGCGTGGGCGCGCTTCGTGCAGGAAAGCCTGCACCCGGCGGGAAGGCGCCGGGGGCGGAAAGGTGGTTGCGGGTTGCGAAAGAATATAGTATAATATTTCCTTAGCATATTGAAACGCAAGAGAGGTCAACATGGAACTGGATTACGGAAAGCTCAACGACATGCAGCGCGAGGCGGTCCTCCACAAGGACGGGCCGCTGCTGATCTTGGCCGGGGCCGGGAGCGGCAAAACCACCGTCCTGATCGACCGCGTGGCCCGCCTGATCGAAAGCGGCGTGCGGCCGTGGAACATCCTCGCCATCACTTTTACCAACAAGGCCGCGGGCGAGCTGCGCGACCGCCTCTCCGCCAAGCTCGGCCCGGAGGCCGCGGAGGTCTTCGCCTCGACTTTCCACTCCATGTGCGTGCGGATCCTGCGCCGGGACGCGGACAAAATCGGCCTTTCGCGCAGCTTCACGATCTATGATCAGGACGACTCCCTGCGCGTCGTAAAAAAATGCCTCAGGGGGCTCAATTACGACGAAAAGCGGTTCCCGCCCAGGGGACTCCTCGCCGACATCAGCCACGCGAAGGAGAAGCTCTATGGCCCGGACGCGGTGAGGGCCGAGGCGCAGAGTTCCTCCGATTTTCGCAAGAAGATCATGGCCGAGGTCTACGCGGCCTACGAAAAAGAGCTCCAAAGCGCGCAGGCGCTGGATTTCGACGCCCTCCTGACCGAGACGGTCCGCCTGTTCCGTCAGTCGCCGGAGACGCTCGAGTATTACCGCGACCGCTGGCGCTATATCATGGTGGACGAATACCAGGACACCAACCACGTGCAGTACGAGCTCGTCTCGCTGCTCGCGGCGAAATACCGCAACCTCTGCGTCGTGGGGGACGACGACCAGTCGATCTATAAATTCCGCGGCGCCACGATCGAGAACATTCTGTCTTTTGAAAACAGCTTCCCGGGCGCGAAGGTCATCCGCCTCGAGCAAAATTACCGCTCGACGCAGTATATTCTCGACGCCGCGAACTCGGTGATCGCGAACAACCAAGGCAGGAAGGGCAAGACGCTCTGGACGGCGAAAACCGGCGGCGCGAAGGTGACCGTCCGCCGCTGTGAGAACGAGGAGGCCGAGGCGCGGTTCGCGGCCGACACGGTCCTCGACCATGTGGCGAGGGGCGGGCGGTACGGCGACTTCGCGGTGCTCTACCGGATGCACGCCCAGTCCAACGCCTTTGAAAAAGCCTTCATCTCGGCCTCGGTGCCGTATAAGATCATCGGCGGCCTGCGCTTCTACGACCGCAAGGAGATCAAGGACCTGATGGCCTACCTGTCGCTCATCGCCAACCGGGCCGACAACCTCCGCCTCGAGCGCATCTTAAATGAGCCCAAGCGCGGCATCGGCGACGCGACGCTCGGCGCCGCGCGGGAGATCGCGGGGGAGACGGGGCTGCCGCTCTTTGATATTTTTGAGCACGCCGACGAATACGCCGCGCTCGGCCGCAAGGCGGCCGTGCTCAAAGGCTTTACGGATCTCGTCTCCGGGCTCGCCGCCGACGCGGAAAAGATGGACCTCGACGAGCTTTTTGACGAGGTCTGCGAGAGGACCGGCTATGCCGCCATGCTCAAAGCCATGGGGGAGGAGGGCGAGCCGAAGACCGAAAACCTCGGCGAGCTCAAAACAAATATTCTAAAATATATGGACGCGGCGGAGGAGCCGAGCCTCGGGGAGTTCCTCGAGGAGACGGCCCTGTCGGGGCGCGAGGAGCCCGGCGACAGGAAGGACAAGCGCCAGGAGCACTCCGTGACCCTGATGACGCTGCACAGCGCCAAGGGGCTGGAGTTCC
>CAZAAR010000055.1:0-10644 GCA_964483415.1 uncultured Oscillospiraceae bacterium | reverse complement strand
CCTCCTGTCACCCCCGAAAGGGATGGCGGCCGATGGCTTTCGCCCGGCCGCCGGAGCGCGCTTGCCCGGCCGCTTTTACGGCTCGGTGTCTTTTGTCGAAAACAGGTCCCACGGTGCCCCCTCCGGGAACGGGGCGTAAAAAAACAGTTGGCATGTTCTATGAAAATGGTGTATACTATATCCGGTATAATAGACAAATTTAACGATTGGAGGATTTCCGATGCCGAGACCGATCCGAATCTTCACCGACAGCACCGCAGATTTATCCCCGGAGCTCATTGAGAAATTCAACCTCACCGTTTTGCCTCTTTATATTACGCTGGGCGACCGGACTTACCGGGATCTCGTGGAAATCACCGCAACGGATATTTTCAATCATTATAATAAATATAAAGAGCTGCCGAAGACCTCCGCCGTGAGCGTGCAGGACTATATCGACGCCTTTGCCGCCGCCGTGGCCGAGGGGGCCGACGTGATCCATCTGACCATCAGCTCCGAATTTTCCGCCTGCTACCAGAACGCCCGCCTCGCCGCGGAGGAGGTCGGGAACGTGTGGGTCGTGGACTCGCGGAACCTCTCCACCGGGATCGGCCAACTGGTCCTGATGGCGGCCGAGCTCGCCGCGCGGGGCCACAGCGCGCCGATGATCGCCGACTACGTTATGAAATCCGTGGACCGCGTGGACTCGAGCTTCGTGCTCAGCAGCCTCGAATTCCTTTATAAAGGCGGGCGCTGCAGCGGCGTCACGGCCTTGGGCGCGAACCTTTTGCAGCTCAAGCCCTGCGTCGAGGTCGTGGACGGGAAGATGGCCGTCGGCAAGAAGTACCGCGGAAACTTTGAAAAGTGCTGCGAGGAGTATATCGCCGACCGCCTCAAGGACCGCGACGACATCGACACCCACCGCATCTTCTTCACATGGACCGCCGTGGATCCCAAACTCATCCACTCTTTGGAAAAAAAGATCCGCGGCTATCAGCCTTTTAAAGAGGTGCTCGTCACCGAGGCCGGGAGCACGATCTCCGGCCACTGCGGGCCCTGCTGCCTCGGCATCCTGTATCTGCACAAAAGGAAGGACATAAAAAAATAAAGCGCGCGGGGGTCATAATGCGATGAAAAGTCTGCAAAAGCTGTACCGCATCGGAAACGGGCCTTCGAGCTCCCATACGATGGGCCCGGGCCGGGCGGCCGAGCTGTTCCGGGAGGCGTATCCGGGCGCGGACGGCTTCCGGGCGGTCCTCTACGGGTCGCTTGCCAAAACCGGCAAGGGGCATATGACGGACGCGGTTTTGCGCCAGAATTTCGCGCCCCTGCCGTCGGAGATTCTGTTCGACATGGACACGCCGGAGGCGGACCTGCCGCACCCCTGCACGATGGATCTGTTCGCCTACCGGGGCGGCGCCGGGATCGGCAAGTGGCGCGTCATGAGCGTCGGCGGCGGCGCGATCCGCGTGCAGGACTCCGAATACCACGAGGCGCCCGAGCTCTACGCGGAGAACAGCTTCGCCGAGATCGCCGATTACTGCCGGGCGCGGGGCATCCGGATCTGGCAGTATGCGGAGGAAAAAGAGGGCCCGCAGATCTGGCCCTTTCTTGAGGAGATCTGGGCCGTCATGAGGGAATCCATCCGCAAGGGGCTCGCGGAGGAGGGCGTCCTGCCCGGCGGGCTCGAAGTCAAGCGGAAGGCGGCCTATCTCTATAACCAATATCACATGGACGAGAGCGCCGAGACGCGGGAGAACCGCATCGTCTGTTCCTACGCGTTCGCCGTCAGCGAGCACAGCGCCGGCAACGGGATCGTCGTGACCGCGCCGACCTGCGGGGCCTCCGGCGTCGTGCCGGCCGTCCTTTATTATACGCGGCAAAAGCGCGGCCTCGCCGATACGGAGGTTTTGCACGCGCTCGCGACCGCCGGGATTATCGGCAACTTAATCAAGACCAACGCCTCGATTTCCGGGGCCGAATGCGGCTGTCAGGCGGAGATCGGCAGCGCGTGCTCAATGGCGTCCGCCGCGCTGGCGGAGCTCTATGGCATGCGCCTCGAGCAGATCGAATACGCGGCCGAGGTCGCGATGGAGCACACGCTCGGCCTCACATGCGACCCGATCGGCGGCCTCGTGCAGATCCCCTGCATCGAGCGCAACGCCGTGGCCGCGATGCGCGCGATAAACGCCCTCTCGCTCGCGAATTTCCTGACCGACACGCGGAAGATCTCCTTCGACATGGTCGTGCGGACCATGTACGAGACCGGCCGCGACATCCCCGGCCATTACCGCGAGACGTCGGAGGGCGGCCTCGCGAAGAGCTATTACGACAGGGGCGCGAACCCCTGATTCCGCCGGGCTTTTTTGCGGGGAGCCGCGCGGCGCGGGCCGTTTTTTCCGCGTTTTGACGTTCGGAGCCCGTTTCCGGCGGAAATTTTATTGGAAATCGAAAAAACAGTTGATATAATTCAAAAAGATTAGTAGAATAAAGAAAAGGACATCCGTCTTGCGGCGGAACTGCGGAGGTGAGCGAAAGTTGAGTTTCCTTGATACCATAAAAGCGGCCGGGGTCGTCGGTCAAGGCGGGGCCGGTTTTCCGACGCACGTCAAACTCAATACCAACAAGGCCGAGTATTATATCGTCAACGCGGCCGAATGCGAGCCGCTGATTGAAACCGACAAGTACCTGATGCGTACCCGCGCGGACGATCTGGTTCGCGGCGTGGAGCTGATCGCGAAGGAGCTCGGCGCCACGAAGAAATACATAGCCCTGAAAGCCGTCTATAAACGCGAGATCGACCTCTTGGAGGCCGCGATCGCGCGCGCTGGCAGCGACATCCGGCTCCATAAGATGACCTATTTCTATCCGGCCGGCGACGAGCAGGTCATCGTCTGCGAGATCACCGGGAAATCCGTGCCGGAGCGCGGGATTCCGATCGCCTGCGGCGCGGTCGTCGATAACGTGGGCACCATTTTGAGCGTGCTCGACGCGGTGGAGCGGGGCAGGGTCGTGTCCGACAAATATCTTTCGGTGGTCGGCGAGGTGGAGAAGCCCGTGATGCTCCATGTCCCGGTCGGAACCTCCGTGCGGGAATGCGTCGCGGCGGCCCGTCCGACCATCCGGAACTACGGCGTCATCATGGGCGGCCCGATGATGGGCAACACCGTCACCGACGACGCGGAGATCGACAAGCTCGTCATCACGAAGACCGACGGCAACATCATCGTTCTGCCGAAGGATCACTATCTCTTCCGCTTCGCGGCGATCAAGCCCCTTTCGATGAAGAACCAGACGCGCAGCGCCTGCATCCAGTGCAAGATGTGCACGGATATGTGCCCCCGTTACCAGACCGGCCACAACATGCGCCCAAACCTCGTGATGCGCAACCTCTGGCGCGTCGACAGCAGCATGGACAATGAGGAATTCATCCGGGCATTCGGCGACGCGGTCAACTGCTCCGAGTGCGGCATCTGCGAGATGTTCGCCTGCCCGATGCTGCTCTCCCCGAGGAAAGTCAACGTCTATGTGAAGACCCTGCTGCGGGAGCGCGGCGTCGACGTCCCGAAGATACTGAATCCGGTGCCAAGGGATACCATGGAGCTCCGAAAGATCCCGACGGACCGCCTTGCCGCGAGGCTTGAGATCAGCAAATATTACGGCCGTCATCTGGCGAGCGACGACGCGCTCGAGGTAAATCCGGACACGGTCGTCATCCCGCTCAAAATGCATATCGGCGCGCCGGCCGCCGCCTGCGTCGCCGTGGGGGATAAGGTCGAGACCGGGACCCTGATCGGGCAGATCGGCGACGGCAAGCTGGGCGCCAACGTCCATGCGAGCGTCGTCGGCACCGTGGAATCGGTCTCCGACAGAATTGTGATCAGGAGGGATAAATAATGGCTCAGACGCTTGGGATGCTCGAATTCAACAGCATAGCGAAGGGCATCGAGACCTGCGATGTCATGCTCAAAGCGGCGAGGGTGGATCTGGTGCGCACCTCCACCGTCTGCCCCGGCAAATATATCGTCATCATCTTTGGCGACACCGGCGCGGTCAAGGCCTCCATCCTTGCGGGCCAGCAAAACGGCGGGGACAGCGTCGTGGACGTCATTCAGATCCAGAACGCCCATCCGCAGATCATCCCCGCGATCTCCGGGACCGCCCAGCCGATCAAGGGCGACGCGGTCGGCGTGATGGAGTTCTATTCCATCGCCTCCGCGATCAAATCCGCCGATGTCGCGGCCAAGAACGCGCAGATCAGCCTGATCAACATCGTGACCGGATTCGCCATTGGCGGGAAGGGCTATGTCACGCTGACCGGAGACGTCGGCGCGGTGCGCTCGGCCATCGCCGCCGCCTGCGAGGAGGGCGGCAAGAGCGGACTGCTCGTCGGCAGCACCGTCATCCCGAAATATGCCCAGCAGCTCTACGATTCGCTGCTGTGACCCGAACAAACAGAAAGAGAAAAGCCGGCTCGCGCCGGCTTTTTTTTGTGGCGAATTCCGGGCCCGGCCTCCGTGCCTCCCTCAACGACATCTTAAAAATACGGAAGCGGGCCGGGGAAGAAGCGGCAAATAAAAAAGGCGGGGGACCCGGATAAAACCGGATCTCCCGCGCCTGTTTTTTCATATACCGTACTTCGCGCCCAGTGAAAGATCCCTCAGTATTTCGCCGCGAGGAACCGGCAATCTTTGCAGTGGAAGGCCGAAACGGAGACCTCCAGCAGGCTGTGGGCCACCTGCACCTCGCCCTTTTGGGGATTCGCGAGCATGGAGGCGCAGTGCGTGTTTTTGCTCCAGATCAGCGAGCTTCCGTTCGCCTGAAGGAACCCCTCCTCCATCTCTTTGCCGCAGTTTGGACATTTCATCTTCGAAACACTCCTTTTTGTCGGTCATCGTGTTTGCCGCGGGCCAAAACCGCGGGCTCCGGCGGGGAACGTCCCCGGTTTCCCGTGGGGCCGCCCTCTTTCTTTTGCAAAAAAATCCGGCCTGATGTTATTCCTCGTCCGGGGTTTCCGGCCGCTCCGCTTTTTTGCGGGATTTTTCGGCCTCGTATTCGTCGCGTTCTTTGCAGATTTTCGCCATCATCTCTTTGATCGCCTCTTTGCGGGCCTCGTCGGTCACCTCGCCCTTGTTGCCCTTTTTATCGTCGATCCGACGGGCGTTGTTTTCGCTGAACATCATCCCCGCGACGCCCGTGCCGCTCGAGAGGGCGGTCAGGATCGCGCTGCCCTCGTTTTTGCCGACCTCCGTGAACGCGGACTCGAATCCGATCTCGTCCCGCGAGACGGCCGTCGTGTAGATATGGGGGGAGACGGCGGCGTCCTCGGTCACGGCCTTTTTCGTGACCATTTGTAAGAGCAGGTAACGGACGGTCTCGGTGCGGGCGGGGCTGACCAGATTGCCCAGCGCGCATTTGGTCAGGTCGTGCAGCGTCATCGGCCCGTTCTCCCAAAGGATCTCCATCAGTTCTCTCTGTGCTCCGGAAAGTTTAATCATGGCAATGCCTCCAATATATAATCATCATTATTATAACCTAAATATATAATCCGCCGGTGACATTGAGAATTTCGCCGGTGATAAAGGCGGATTTTTCGCTTCCTAGGAAGAAAACCGCCTCCGCGATCTCCTCCGGCAGCCCCATTCTGCCAAGCGGCGTCTCCGCGCAAAGGGTCCGCCTGTCCGATTCGGAGAGCCGGGCGTTCATGTCGGTCTCAACGGCGCCGGGCGCCACGCAGTTAACCCGGATGCCGGAGGGCCCCCACTCCTTCGCGAGCGCCTTGGTGTAGCCGATCACGGCGGCCTTCGCGGCCGAGTAGTGGCTCTCGCAGCTCCCGCCGCAGAGGCCCCAGACGGAGGAGAGGTTCACGATGGCGCCGCTCTGTTCCCGCAGCATCGCGGGGAGCGCCCGCTCGCAGCAGTGGTACACGCCGCGGACGTTGACGGCGAACATCCGCTCCCAGTCCGCGGGCGCGCAGTCCTGAAACAGGCCGATCTGCTGGATGCCGGCGTTGTTGACGAGGACGCAGACGTCCCCGAGCGCCGCCCCGACCGTATGGAACATCGCGTCCACCGCCGCCCGGTCCGAGACGTCGGCCTGGACGGCGACGCCGCCGCATTCCGCGGCGACGGCCTCGGCCTTCCCGCGGCTGGTTTGATAATTCACCGCGACGGCGTATCCCTCCGCCGCGAATTTCCGGCAGACGGCGGCTCCGATGCCGCGGCTTCCGCCGGTGACGAGTACGACCTTTGCCAACGCGTCCGCCGCCTCCCTGCGATATATCGTGATTTACCGTAATTATATCATGAAATCTCCGCCTGCGCAATTGGGATTTGGTCCTTGCCGCGGCGGTCAAATTCGTGAAAAAAAAATTCCGAGGCGGGGGCGCTTTGTTTTTCAAGAGACGACGCGGCTCCGACTTATCTTCCTCTGTGGAGGCCGGCCCCATCGGAGGGAAGCGGGGAATCGGCGGCCCGCCTTTTTAAAAAGCGCGGCTTGCGATTGTGGTCCGGCGTCCGGCGTGGTATACTGGTTGGCAAAAGGGGGCGCGCTTTTGGAACCGACGATCCGTCTCTATGATTATGACGCGTATATTCAAACTTTTATGGCGAAGGTGCTCGCCTGCCGCGAGGAAAAGGGCGCGTTTCTGGTCGCCCTGAACCGGACGGCCTTTTTCCCGGAGGGCGGCGGCCAGTACGCCGACAACGGCGTGATGGGGGCCGCCTTCGTCTCCGACGCGCACGAGCGCGAGGGTGTCGTCTGGCACACCGTCGACCGGCCCTTCGAGCCCGGCGCCGACGTCCGCTGCCGTCTCGACTGGGCGCGGCGCTTTGATTTCATGCAGCAGCACAGCGGCGAGCATATTCTTTCCGGTCTCGCCCATAAATATAACGGCGCGGCGAACGTCGGCTTCCACCTCGGCCTCGACGCCACGACCATCGACTTCGACGTCCCGATGGCGGAGACGGAGCTGCTGCGGATCGAGACGCTCGCCAATCAGGCGGTCTGGGAGGACCTCCCGCTGGAGATCGCGTACCCCTCGCCGGAGGAGCTGCAAACCATCCCTTATCGCAGCAAAAAGGCGCTGGAGGGGAGGGTGCGCATCGTCACCGTGCCCGGCTGCGACGTCTGCGCCTGCTGCGGGACGCATGTGCGGCGCACCGGCGAGATCGGCCTCATCAAGATCACCTCTTACATGAATTATAAAGGCGGCACCCGCCTGACCCTCCTCTGCGGGCGGCGCGCCCTGATGGATTTCCAGAGAAAGGTGCGCGACGTCAATGAGGTCACGGCCCGGCTCTCCGTCAAGCCGGAGGAGCTGGACCTCGCCGTGTCGCGCCTCGAGCGGGATATCACCGAGCGCAAGATCCTCGAGTCCGGCCTGCGCAGAGAGCTTTTTGAGCTGAAAGCCGAGAAATTGGGCGCCGGGGCGCGGGTCTGCGTATTTGAGCACGGCTTAACGCCGGACGAGACCGCCCGGTACTGCCTCGTGCTCGCCGAGCGGTTTACGGTCGCGGCGGTCTTTTCAGGAGAGGGGGAGAGCTGGAAATACGTCGTCGCCTCCAAAACGCAGGATGTCCGCCCGCTGGCCGCCGCCTTCAACGCGGCCTGCGCCGGGCGGGGCGGTGGAAAGCCGGAGCTTGCGCAGGGGAGTTCTTCCGCGGGCCGCGCCGCGATCGAGGCGTATTTCTCCGCGCTCTGAGGATCCCAATAAAAGACACGCCCGCACCGAAAGGTGCGGGCGTCTTTGGTTGGAGCGGGGAAAGATCACTCCTCTTCCTCGTCGTCCGGCTGATCCCAGTTGTGCCAGACGTTTTGGACGTCGTCGTTGTCGTCGAGGTATTCGAGCAGGCGGGTCATCTTGTTGGCCTGATGCTCGTCGTCGAGGGCGGTGAGGGTCTGCGGGAGATATCCCGGCTCGGCGGAGCTGTAAACATACCCCATCTTTTGCAGCGCGGAGGCGACGTTGGCAACGTCGTTCGGGTCGGTGTAGATCTCAGCGACGCCGTCCTCATACTTGTAATCCTCGCCGCCCACCTCCATCACGTCCTCCATCAGTTTATCCTCGTCGAGGTCCTCGTCCTCGATCACGATGACGCCTTTGCGGTCGAACAGGAAGGCGACGCAGCCGCTGGTCCCGAGGTTGCCGCCCCATTTATCGAAGCAGTGGCGGATGTCGCCGGCCGTGCGGTTGCGGTTGTCGGTCAGCGCCTCGATGATGACCGCGATGCCGCAGGGGCCGTAGCCCTCGTAGACGATGGTCTCAAACGTCTCTTTGCTGCTGAGGCCGGCGGCCTTTTTGATGGTGCGGTCGATGTTGTCGTTCGGGATGTTGTTGGCCTTCGCCTTCTGGACCAAGGCGGCCAGCTTGCTGTTATTCACAGGGTCCGGGCCGCCTTCATGGACGGCAACGGTCATTTCACGCCCGATTTTCGTGAAGATCTTGCCCCTTACGGCATCGTTTCCTTCTTTTTTACGTTTGATGTTGTTCCATTTGGAATGTCCGGACATCGCTCATTCGCCCCTTCGGTAAAAATGGTTTACAAAAAAATTTTATCATATTTTTGCCGTCATTGCAAGATAAAACCCACATTCCGGGGAGCAAAATCGCAGATCCGTCCCCTTTTTCGCGCCCGCCTTCCTCGCCGGGAGGCGGGAGGACCGCCCCGCAAAAGAAAAAATAAAAACGAACTTCCCGGTTTTCGATTGACTCTGCGGAAAAAATATGCTAATATCCTATCAACATATTAGAATGGTAGGTAAATGACATGAGGGATTTGCAAAGGCCGCTCCCTGGCGCGGACGCCCGGCCCGGGCGCATGTGCCGACGCCCGTCTGACTACAAAGCGGAGGCGTCGGGCCGATGTTGATCCGCGTAAAACAACGGACACACCGAAAAAAAGGAAGTTTCGGTGCCGGACCGTCCATATCGGTCTGAAGCTTCGCGGCTTCCCGGCAGGGGGGCGCCGAACCGCGCCGCCCCGGCAACTTTGAGCGCGGATTCGGGTCCGCGACATCATCATTTTTAAAAAAAGGGGAGAACCGTTATGTCGAAAATCTATACATCCATCGATCAGCTCGTCGGAAAGACCCCGCTGCTGGAGCTCACGAATTACGAACAGAAAAACGGGCTCGGCGCGACCGTCCTCGCGAAGCTCGAATATTTCAATCCCGCCGGCAGCGTCAAAGACCGGATCGCCAAGGCGATGATCGACGACGCGGAGGCGAGGGGCGCGCTGAAGAGGGACTCCGTCGTCATCGAGCCGACCAGCGGCAACACCGGCATCGGGCTCGCCGCGGTCGCGGCGGCCAGGGGCTACCGAATCATCATCGCGATGCCCGAGACGATGTCCGTCGAGCGCAGAAACCTGATGAAGGCCTACGGCGCGGAGATCGTGCTGACGGAGGGGGCCAAGGGCATGAAGGGGGCGATCGCCCGGGCCGAGGAGCTCGCGCGGGAGATCCCCAACAGCTTTCTCCCGGGACAGTTTGTCAACCCGGCGAACCCCGCGATCCACCGCGCCACCACGGGCCCGGAGATCTGGGAGGACACCGACGGGAAAGTCGGTCTTTTCGTGGCGGGCGTCGGCACCGGCGGCACGATCACCGGGGTCGGCGAATATCTCAAGGCCCAAAATCCGGAGATCAAAATCGTCGCGGTCGAGCCGGCCGCGTCGCCCACGCTCTCTGCCGGGACCGCGGGCCCGCATAAGCTTCAGGGCATCGGCGCGGGCTTTGTGCCGGAGGTGCTGAACACCAACATTTACGACGAGATCATCACGGTCGAAAACGACGACGCCTTCGCTGCCGGCAAAGAGGTCGGCAGGACCGACGGCGTGCTCGTGGGGATCTCCTCCGGGGCGGCGCTCTGGGCGGCGGCTGAACTCGCCAAAAGGCCCGAAAACAGTGGCAAAGTCATCGTGGCGCTGCTCGCCGATACCGGCGAAAGATACCTTTCCACCCCGCTGTTTGCGGAGTGACCCCGCCGTTTGCGGATGACGAAAGACGGAAACCGGCGGCGCGTGGCGATCTCTTCCGGAGGAACCGGTTTGAAGAGCGCCCGCGGCGAAATTTCCCGTGGAGGGCAGCCGGGCGGATTCTTTTCGCCGGCCCATGATAAAATAAGGAAAAAGCGGGCGGTTCTTTTCCAAGGCCGCCGCTGAAAAAGAAATGGAAACGGAGGCGCGCGGCATGATGGTCTCAACGAAGGGCAGGTATGCCCTGCGCGTGATGGTGGATCTCGCGGAGCATAATACAGGGGCCTATATCCCCCTCAAAGAGATCGCCGGGCGGCAGGAGATCTCGCAGAAATATCTCGAAAGCATCATGGCCGCGCTCTCGAAATCCGGCTTTGTCGACGCGCTCCACGGCAAGGGCGGCGGCTATCGCCTGAACCGCCCGCCGGAAGGGTACACCGTGGGCAGCGTGCTCAAGCTGACGGAGGGGACGCTCGCGCCGGTCGCCTGTCTGGAGCCGGCGCGCAACCCCTGCGGGCGCGCGGCCGCGTGCAAGACGCTGCCGATGTGGGCCGAACTGGGCCGCCTGATCGACGGATTCTTCGAGGGGATCACGGTGGAGGATCTCGCCAAAAACGCCCCGGTCGGGGATTATGTGATATAAACGCCGGGGGCGCGGCAAAGTTTCCGTCCCCGGGGCCGGTTTTTT
>CAZAAR010000054.1:0-10664 GCA_964483415.1 uncultured Oscillospiraceae bacterium | reverse complement strand
AAATAGATGCGCAGGTAGGTGCGGGCGCCCTCATAGACATCGGCGGGGGTCGCCATCAGCCGCAGCATCGGGTCGACCATCATGATCCCGATCCCCGTGAAGACGAGGCAGAGCCCGAACGTGCACAGCATGATGGTGTGCACGGCGTCCTCGACGCCCTTTTTATCCCGCGCGCCGAAATACTGCGCGACGACGACGCTCGCGCCGACGGCAAGGCCGCTCGAGCAGCCGATCAGCACGTTGATGATGTTGGCCGTGGAGCCGACCGCCGCGAGCGCCTCTTTCCCGACAAACCGCCCGACGACAACGCTGTCCACGGTGTTGTAAAACTGCTGGAACAGGTTGCCGATCAGCAGCGGGATCGAAAAACGCATGAGCAGTTTCCAGATCGGGCCCTCGGTCATCTGCAGTTCATTTCTCTTGCCAAATACGTTCATCGGACTCCCTTTCCCGCGAAAAACGCGTACAGATTTGATTGTATCACGAATTTTTTCTGGAAGGAAGCCTATTTCGGAAATTCATAAAAACTTGCGCGCCCGCGTTTTTTTCGCCATATTCCATGCAAAATGAAAAGCGCCTCCGCCGCGAGGCGGCGTTTCCACTTTCCCATGGCCGGGCGCCTCCCCGGCATTCTACGAAATTTTTCGGAAAACGGCCCGCCACGCGCCCGCGGGCCGCCCGTTCCGGAAAAAAACCATGATTGACATCCGCGCGTATACTGTGGTATAGTCATCTCAACATCATCCAAAATGCGTCCGACCGGGAGAAGTAGCCGTTTGCCGGCGCGCCAGAGAGAGCCCGCGTCAAGCTGGAAGCGGGTTTCGCGAAGGAGCGGCGAAATGCACCCGGAAGCACGGAAGGGGAAACCGCGCCGCCCTACTAAGGGGGGCCGGGAGTATCCGACTGCGGGGGTTCCCGTTACAGAACGGCGTCCTGATCGGGACGAATCGAGTGAGAAGCCGGAGTGGAACCGCGGCAGCATTGCCGCCTCCGTCGCAGATTCTGCGGCGGAGGCGTTTTTTATTTCCAGATCGTTTATAGCCGAAAGGAGCGCGCATACAAATGTTTGACAATCTGAGGGCGGATATCCGCGCGGTAAAAGAGAGGGACCCGGCGGCGAGAAACAGCCTGGAGGTGCTGCTGCTTTACTCCGGGCTCCACGCGATCATGTGGCACCGGCCGGCCTACTGGCTCTATCGGCATAAATATTTCTTCCTCGCGAGGGCGATCTCCCAGATGGTGCGCCACTCGACCGGCATCGAGATCCACCCGGGCGCGAAGCTCGGGCGCGGCATCCTGATCGACCACGGCGCGGGCGTCGTGATCGGCGAGACGGCCGAGGTCGGCGACGGGTGCACGATCTACCAAGGCGTCACCCTGGGCGGCACCGGCAAGGACACCGGCAAGCGCCACCCGACGCTCGGCAGGGACGTCATGGTCGGGTGCGGCGCGAAGGTGCTCGGGCCGTTTCTGGTCGGCGACGGCGCGAAGATCGCCGCCAACGCGGTGGTGCTCGGGCCGATCCCCGACGGCGCGACCGCGGTGGGCGTGCCGGCCCGGATCGTGCGCATCCACGGCGTCAAGACGGAGCAGCTCGATCAGGTCCACATCCCGGACCCGATCGCGCAGGAGTTCTGCCGGCTGCGCGCCGAGATCGAGCGGCTCAGGATAGAGATCGGCTCCTGCGTGAAAAAGGAGCCCGCGGCGGACGCGGCGCCGGACGCGGACGCGGCGGAGGCCTGCGCCGGGATCGACGCCGGCGCCTGCTGCGAGATGACGATAGACGCCTCGATGACGGAGGAACACGCATGAAAGTTTACAACACGATGTCCCGGCAGAAGGAGGAGCTTGTCCCGATCACGCCCGGGGCGTATAAGATCTACGCCTGCGGGCCGACGGTGTACAACCTCATCCACATCGGCAACGCGCGCCCGATCTGCATCTTCGACGTGCTGCGCCGCTATCTCGAATACAAGGGGAACAAGGTCGTCTTCGTCCAGAATTTTACCGACATCGACGACAAGCTGATCCGCCGCGCCGCCGAGGAGCATACGACGATCAAAGAGCTCTCGGAGCGCTACATCCGCGAGTACCGGACCGACGCCGCGGGCCTCGGCGTGCCCCCGGCGACGATCCACCCGAAGGCCACCGAGACGGTCCCGGAGATCCTTTCGATCATCGGGGGGCTTGTGGAAAAGGGCTACGCCTACGCGCTTCCGGAGGGCAGCGTCTATTTCCGCACGCGGAAATTCGGGCGCTACGGCGGGCTTTCGGGCCAGTCGGTCGACGATCTCGAATCCGGCGCGCGCGTCGACGTGGCCGGGGAGAAGGAGGACCCGCTCGATTTCTGCCTTTGGAAAGGGGCAAAACCGGACGAGCCGAGCTGGGATTCCCCGTGGGGCAAGGGCCGCCCGGGCTGGCACATCGAGTGCACGGCCATGATCCACAAATACCTCGGCGAGACCATCGACATCCACTGCGGCGGGCAGGACCTGATCTTCCCCCACCACGAAAACGAGATCGCGCAGGGCGAGTGCTTTTCCGGCAAGCCCTACGCGCGCTACTGGATGCACAACGGCTATATCAACGTCGACAACGTCAAGATGTCGAAGAGCCTCGGGAATTTCTTCACGGTGCGCGAGGTGGCCGAGAAATTCGGCTACGAACCGATCAAATTCATGATGATCCAGGCCCATTACCGCATGCCGCTCAACTACACGCTCGCGGTCATCGAGTCTTGCAAGGCGGCGCTCGAGCGGCTCTACACCTGCCGCGGCAACCTCGACTTCGCCCTGCAAAACGGTCTTGACGAAAAGACCGGGGGCGAGGAGGACTTCCTTTCCGCCCTCGAAGCGCGGCAAAAGGCCTTCGACGACGCCATGGACGACGACCTCAACACCGCCGACGCCGTGGCCGCGGTCTTCGATCTCGCGAAGGACATCAACAGCTTTATCACCGCGCCGCGCGCCAAGGCGGCGCTCGCGGAGGCCGCGAAACGCTTCGATACGCTGACCGGCGTGCTCGGCATCCTTTACAACCGCAAAACCGAGGCCCTCGACGCGGAAATCGAGGCAAAGATCGCCGCCCGCGAAACCGCGCGGAAGACGAAGAACTGGGCCGAGTCCGACCGCATCCGCGACGAGCTCAAGGCCGGGGGCATCCTCCTCGAGGATACGCCGCAGGGCGTCAAATGGAGGCGCGCCTGAGGGCCGTTCCTAAAAACACAACAAAGGATCCCGTCCCGGTCAGCGGAAAACCGCTGACCGGGACGGGATTTTTAATGATTTGATTCGGCGCGGGTACGGGGGCGCGCCCGGTTTTTTTGGGGAGAAAAGGGCCTTTTCAAATCCAAGGCAAGTCTGCCGTGACGCCGGCGCCGCCCGTTAATTGCGTGTTTTTATCACCGTATTCTTATGTAATTCCATATGAGAAACAGGCAAAGACCGCCCCCGGAATATACAAACGGCGCGGCGGCCGGCGGGGAGCGCGCCGTTTTTCGCGGCGGCGGGCTTTTCATTTCGCGCGTTTCGGGGTATACTCTGTTTTATGAAATCCGCGTTCCGGAGGGAGGGGATCGCCTTGAGCGCCGCGGAACGGGTGACGCACGTATTCGCGCCGGTCTATGACGAAAAGAGCGCCGTGCTCGTGCTCGGGACGATGGCGTCGCCCGCGAGCCGCGCCCGGGGGTTTTACTATTCCCACCCGCAGAACCGCTTCTGGCCGGTGATGGCGGCGCTCTTCGGCGAGGAGCCGCCCCGGACGCCGGAGGAGAAGGCGGCCTTCGTCCTGCGGCGCCGGATCGCGCTGGCGGATACGCTTTTTGCCTGCGAGATCGAGGGCGCCGGGGACGCGTCGATCCGGAATCCGGAGCCGAGCGACCTCTCATTTATCTTTAAGGCGGCGCGGATCCGGGCCGTATTCACGACCGGATCGGCCGCCCACCGGTTTTATCAGAAATTCCACGCCGGAAAGTACGCCGCGCCGGAGTTTTACCTGCCCTCCACAAGCCCCGCGAACGCGAAAATGTCGCTGTCCGATTTGATCGAAATCTATCGAAAAATAACGGATTATTTGTAAAAACAGGCTCGGAAAAAATTTGATAATTTTTCGGCAGAAAGAGAGGCCCCCGAGCCTCTCTTTTTTTGTATATTCCCCGTCGGCTTCGAGCAAAATACGGATAAACGAGTTTCAAAAAAGGTGGTCAAAAATATGAAGAATGATTCGGGAGGAAACGGGGGCACCCGTTTTATTGCTGGAAAAGGATTTTACGCGGCCCTGGCGGTCTGCCTGCTCGGCGCGGCGGCCGCGGCGTGGATCTCGGTGGACCGCAGCTTGAACTCTGCAAAAGAGGAAGAGAACATTCCGATTGAAGAGATCGTGGAATCCCACGGTTTTGAAGAGGTCAACGCCGGGAACGACTACGCCCCGCCGCACGAGCCCGCCGAGGTCCCGGTCGAGGTAAATCAGCCCAACGTCCCCGCGGAAGCCGAAGACGCGGTCGGAACGGAGGGCGGCGCCGAGGAGGTGAACGCCGCCGGGGAGGAGGTCGCTCAGACCCCCGCCGAGGAGGCCGGACTCTTCAGCGCCAAGACGACTTGGTCGCTGCCGGTCGAGGGCGACGTCATCAACGATTTCAGCAACGGGGAATTGGTCAAGAACGAGACGCTCAACGAATGGCGCACCCATAACGGCGTCGACATCGCCGCCGAGATCGGCTCCGACATCCACGTCTGCGCGAACGGCGCCGTCACGCGCATCTGGAACGATCCGATGTGGGGCGAATGCGTCCAGGTCGAGCACAAGGACCGCATCATCTCGCTCTACTGCGGCCTCGCGGCCGACGGCATTAAAGTCAAGGAGGGAGACGCCGTCTCCCGCGGCGACGTACTGGGCACGCTGGGCGAGACGAACCTCGCGGAGATCGGCGAGGACAGCCACCTGCACTTCGTCATGAAGCAGGGCGACGCCTACGCGGACCCGCTGCAGCTCATGGGCATGAAATAACAAGAATTGTTCGCGGCGGGCGGCGTCCCCTTGGAAAAGGGGACGCCGCCTTTTTTCTTTTGCCCGGATTTCTCTGATTCGCTAAAAACTGATGGGAAGAGCGCCCCGGACGGCCCGGCGGATTCGCGAAGCCGCCTTTTATTTTTTTACCCCTCCGCTCTGCCCAAAAAACGCGGACCTTGCCATACCTTGTCGTCCGGCAGCCCCCGCAAAGCCAAGCCGCCCTCCATAAAATTCCCCGCCTCCGCTGCGCCGGGGGCCGTAATCCGGGACGCCCCGGACGACCCGGCGGATTGGGGACGGCCCTGCTTTAAAAACCGCCGTCCCGCCGGCCGGACCTCTCGCTTCTTTAAAGATCCTCCCCGCCTCCGATGGGACGATTTTGTCATGGATAAAAAGCGGTGGAACTTTTCTTCTTTCGCGCGCTGTGATAAAATGGAAGCGTAACGAAAGGAGGCCCCGCCATGCTTCGACTCATCATCGGCCCCGACAGCCGCGCCAGAAGGCGGGCTCTATATGACCGCATTGCCGCCGCGGGCGAGGGCGCGCTGCTGATCGTGCCCCGGCAGTTCTCCTTCGAGAGCGAAAAGCTGCTCGGCGCGTTCCTCGGCGGCGAAAAACGGAGCCTCGCCGAGGCGCTGAGTTTCCCCAAACTCTGCGAGCGGATCTTTCGCCGGTACGGCGGGTTCGCGGGCGACCACATCGACGACACCGGCCGCCTTTTACTGATGAGCGCCGCTCTCTCCGAGGCGGAGGACGAGCTGCGGTTCTTCAAGAAATCCGCGAAGGACGCGGCGTTCGCCGAGGAGCTCGTGCGGACGGACGGCGAGCTGCGCAAGAGCGGCGTCGCGGGCGCCGACCTCGAGCGGATCGCGGAGGACTGCGCCGGTTCCGTCTTGGGCGAAAAGGCCGCGGATCTCTCAAAAATTTTATCCGTTTACCGCGCGATGGTGAGCGCGGGCTACGCGGACGAGCTTGACGAGATCCCGCGCGTCGCCGCGATGCCGGAGACGAAGGCGTTTTTCCGGGACAAAAAAATCTTTTTTGACAGCTTCAACCGCTTCAGCGCCGTGGAGTCGCGCCTTGTCCTCCTGATGCTCGAGGCCGCGCCCGAGGTCACGGTGTCGCTGTGCTGCGACACGGTCTTCGACCGCCTCGGCGGGGCGGGCCCGTTCGCGGTCTGCCAAAAGACGGCCGCCCGGCTCCACCGCGCGGCCAAGGACGCCGGGATCCAGACGTTCATCGAGGAGGCGGGCCTCTCCCCGGAGGAGGAGGTCGCCCCGGCCCTGCGGCATCTGGCGGAGCATTTTCTAAAACCCGCCGCCATGCCGTTTTCCGGGGATTTCTCCGGCGCGGTCGAGCTCTATCAGGCCGCGAACCCCTACGAGGAGGCCTCGTTCGTCGCCGCCTCCGTCCGGGCGCTCGCCGAGGAGGGATACCGTTTCCGCGACATCTGTGTGATCGGGCGGGGCCTTTCGCCCTATGAGCATCCGCTGGCCGACGCCTTCGGGAAGGCCGGCATCCCCTACTTCCTCGACCGGCGCGACGACGCCGCGGACCTGCCGCCGACCGCCTTCGCGCTCGCGGCGCTCGAGTGCTGCACGCGAAACTTCGAGGCCGCGCCGGTTTTGCGTATGATGAAGACCGGGCTTTTGCCCTTCTCCGAGGAGGACGTGGCCGAGTTTGAAAATTACTGCGAGATCTGGAGCGTCCGCGGCCGGCTCTTTTTGCAGCCGTTCACGGCGAGCCCGTCCGGCTTCGATCCCCCGGCCGAGGGCGACGCCGCCCTGCTCGAGCGGCTCGAGGCCATGCGCCGCCGGATTATGGAGCCGCTCGCGGCGCTCCGAAACGGCCTCGACCGCTGCGACGGACGCCGTTTCTGCGACGAATTCTTCCGCTTTTTCGAGACCTGCAAGATCCAAGAGGGCTTGCGGCGCCTCTGCGAAAAATATGAGGCCGCGGGCAATTTTCAGCTTGCCGCCGAGCTGCCCACGCTCTGGGATTCGCTCGTCGCCCTGCTCGACCGCTTCTACGCCGGGCTCGGCGGCGTCTCGCTCGGCCCCGCGAAGATGGCGAAGCTCTTCACGATGTCCGTCACCGCGGCGGACCTCGGTGTGGTGCCGCAGACCGCCGACAGCGTGACCGTCGGCACCGCGGACCGCCTGCGCCCGGTCGATTCCAAGGCGGTCTTTTTGATCGGCCTCAACGACAGGGTCTTCCCCGCGCCGGTCGGCCCCGGCGGGCTCTTCAGCGGCGCGGAAAAAAAGCGGCTCGCGGAGATCGGCTTCGAGCTTTCGGACACCGAGGAGGACCTGCTGGCCGAGGAGCGCAGCTACGCGTTCACGGCGTTCACCGCGCCGTCGGAGAAGCTCATCGTCTGCCGCAGCCGCTGGGACGTCAAGGGCGACGAGCTTGGGGAATCCCCGTTCCTCGCGCGGCTGTCCTCCCTGTTTCCGGGGCTAAAATCGAAGACGGCCGCCGACTACGGGAAATCCTTCTTTCTGCGGACGGAGCGCGGCGCGTTCGACGCGCTGACCGAGGCCGACGGGCAGAGCGCCTACGCCCGCACCCTGCGGGAATTCCTCTCGGCCCGCCCCGCGTGGCGGGAAAAATGCGAAAAACTCAAAGGCGGCGTCGACCCCTCGCGCTTCGCGATCACGGAGCCGGGCCTCGCCGACGCGCTCTTCGGCAAAAAACTGCGCCTCTCCGCCTCGAAGATCGAGGCCTACGAGAGCTGCCCGTTCTCGTTCTTCGCGCAGAACGGCCTGCGCCTGCGGGAGCGCAGGAAGGCGGAGCTCTCGCCGCTCGACACCGGCACTTTGATCCACTACATCCTTCAGGTCATGCTGCAAACCTACGGTGGAAAAGGGCTCGCCGAGCTCCCGGAGAAGGAGCGGCGGGCGGCCGTGCTCAAGCTCTTGGAGGAATACCTCTCCGGCGTGCTCGGCGGCGAGGAAAACAAGTCCGGGCGCTTTCTTTACTTATATTCCCGCCTCGCGGGGCACCTGGCGCGGCTCTTCGAGCGGATCGCCGAGGAATTTCGGCAGTCCGAATTCGAGCCCGCGGGCTTCGAGGTCCCGGTCTCGGAGGAGGAGGGGGTGGAGCCGCTGCGGCTCCTCACGCCGGACGGCCGGACCGTGCTCGTGGAGGGGCGCATCGACCGCGTGGACGTGCTCGAAAAGAACGGCAAGCGCTACGCCCGGGTGGTGGATTATAAATCCGGAACGAAATCCTTCGACCTCTCGGACGTCTATTACGGCCTCAACATGCAGATGCTGATTTATCTTTTCTCGATCTGGAAGGACCGGCGCAGCGAGTTCGCCGGACACACGCCCGCGGGCGTGCTCTACATGCCCGCGAGGGACGCCGCCCCGGCCGCCGAGCGCGGGGCGGCCGCGGACCCGCGCTCGGAGACCGCGGCCGCGCGCTTCCGGATGAACGGCCTGCTGCTCGACGATTTTTCCGTGCTCAACGCGATGGAGCCGGGCCTCGCGGGAGTATACATCCCGGTCAAAATGAAAAGTAACGGCTTCGATACGGCGAATCTCGCGACCCTGGAGCAGTTCGGCGCCATCGAGCGGCACATCGGTTCCGTGCTCGTCTCGATGGCACAGGAGCTTGGTTCCGGCAGGATCGAAGCCCTCCCCGTCGCGCAGGGCGGGAAAAAACAGTGCGAGCGCTGCCGGTTTTTGTCCGTCTGCCGGATGCCGGAGGACGGGCCGTGCTCAAAGCTTGGCCGGCTGACGAAAAAGGAGTTCTTTGACAGTATCGAAGGGGGCGGGAGCGTATGAGCGGGCGGAACTGGAACCCCGAGCAGCTCTTGGCGATCGAGGCGAGGGGCGGCACGCTGCTCGTCTCCGCCGCGGCCGGCAGCGGCAAGACCGCCGTCCTGACCGAGCGCGTGCTGCGCATGCTCACCGACGGGGAGAACCCGGTCGACGCGGACCGTTTCCTCGTCATGACCTTCACGCGCCTCGCGGCCGCGGAGATGAAAAACCGCATCACCGAGGCCCTCTCCGAAAAGCTGGCCGAGAGGCCCGGCGACGTCCGGCTCGCGCGGCAGCAGATTTTGCTCGAAAAGATGCGGATCGGCACGATCGACGCCTTCTGCCTCGACCTCGCGCTCGAGCGGTTCAGCGCGCTTGAGATCTCGCCGCAGAGCCGCGTCGCCTCCGAAAAGGAGCTCGGCATCCTCAAAGGCGAAGCCCTCGCCGAGGTGATGGAGGAGCGCTACGCGGCGAAAGACCCCGGCTTCCTCGCCCTCAGCGAGACGCTCGGCGCCGGTCGGGACGACGCCGACCTCGCAAGCGCCGTCCTCACCCTCTACGACTGGCTCCGCACCCAGCCGCATTACGAAAACTGGCTCGATTCGGTGCGCAGATTATACAATCCGGATATCCCCCCCGAAAATCACCCGTGGGGAAAGATCCTTTTGGACTACGCGGGCGAGGCGCTCCGCGACTGCCAAAGGCAGGCGGCGTACGTCCTCTCGCTCGCCGGGCGGGAGGAGGACGTCCTCGCCGCCTACGGAGCGGCGCTCGCCTCGGACGCGGCGCTGCTGGGGAGCCTTTGCGCCCTCGCGGAAAACAGCGGCTGGGACGCGCTGCGCTCGGCGCTGCAAGACGTGAGCTGGCAGAGGCTCGGCGGGCTGCGCGGCTACGGCGGCGCGCTCGGCCCAAGGGTAAAGGAGATCCGGGACGGCTACAAAAAGACGGTTTCGGAGCTCGCGAAAAAGCAGCTTTTCGCGTCGGCGGAGGAGTTTCGGGACGACGTCTCGCTGCTCGCGCCGCTCGCGGAGGACCTCTTCTCCCTGACGATGGCCTTCGACCGGCGCTATGCCGACAAAAAGCGCGAGAATCTGCTGCTCGATTACGCCGACCTCGAGCACTTCACGCTCGGCCTGCTGACCGAGCGGGACGGCGCGGGCGGCTACATCCCGAGCGCGGCGGCAAGAGAGACCTCGGCCCGCTACGAATACATCCTCGTCGACGAATGTCAGGACGTCAACGCGGCGCAGGACGCCGTCTTCCGCGCGCTCTCCCGAAACGGCGAAAATCTCTTTTATGTCGGCGACGTGAAACAGAGCATCTACCGCTTCCGTCAGGCGATGCCGGAACTTTTCCTGCAAAAGCGCGATGCTTGGCCCGTTTTTGACGGGAGCGCCTACCCCGCCGTCGTCACGCTGGGGCGCAACTACCGCAGCCGGAAAGACATCGCGGGCGCGGTCAATTTTATATTTTCACAAATCATGACGAAAGCCGCCGCCGAGATGGATTACGGCCCCGCGGACCGGCTGATCGCCGCCGCGGATTACCCGGAGGACGGCCTCACCCGCTGTGAGCTCCTGCTCGCCGAGACGAAGGCCGAGACGGAGGCCGGGGATGAAAAATACCCGGACGCCGAGGCCGACGCCGTCGCGGAGAAGATCGGCGCGATGGTCCGGGCGGGCGTGACCGTCATGGACGGCGGGGCCCCGCGCCCGGTCGAATATTCGGATTTCTGCATCCTTTTGCGCGCCATGAAGGGCGGCGGCGACCGCTTCGCCGAGGCGCTGCGCAGGCGCGGCATCGGCGCGCGGTGCGAGCGGTCCGAGGGCTTCTTCTCGAGGCCGGAGATCGCCGCCGTGCTCGACGCGCTGCGCGCGATCGACAACCCGCTGC
>CAZAAR010000053.1:0-10778 GCA_964483415.1 uncultured Oscillospiraceae bacterium | reverse complement strand
ACCTGAACCCGGCGGGTTTCGGGGCCGACGCCTGCGGATGAAGTCGGTCAGCACACGGTTCGGGTTGGAGTCGCGGATCCGCTCGTGGATCGGCTTGGGCATGGCGGGTTTCGGGGCCGACGCCGGGCCGATCACCTCTTTCAGGCGCTGAAGTTACTTTTCATAGTGAGGACGCGACGAGCGGGCCGCCCGGTAAAAAGACGGCTCCCCGCGGCCGGATATACATAAATGTGAAAACGGCAGGGCGCCGCGGCGGTATGCGGGCGTAGCATGAAAAAGCCTTCGTCGAAGGAGCGGCCCCCGCAGACAAAATGAGATAGGGAAGAGGCGCGGACATGGTGACGGAGAAGAGGCGGCGAGGAAACCTCGGCGAAGACTTTGCTGCGGCGTGGCTGGAAGAGCAGGGCTATCGGATCCTCGCGCGGAACTTTTTGACCAAGATGGGTGAACTCGACATCGTCGCGAAAAAGGACGGCGTCGTCTCCGTCGTCGAGGTCAAGGCCCGCGCGGAGGGCTGCCTCTACCCGCCGCGGGAGGCCGTGACCGCCGCAAAACGCCGAAAGATTTGTAAAGCCGCAGTCCTTTACATAATGGAAACCGGAGAAAAAGCGAAGATCCGCTTCGACGTGTTCGAGGTGATCTACGATAAAACGACGCTGGAAATCAAAGCGCATACGTTTCTGCCGAACGCCTTTGAGATGGAGGTTCCGATTTGAACTATTTCGATCTTCACTGCGACACCCTGACCTGCGCCTTGGGGCACAGCGCGGACATGGACTGCGACATGCTTCAGGCCTCGCTTTTAAAAAGGGTCTCGCTGGAGAACTACTGCCAGTGCTTCGCCGTCTTTCTGCCGGACACGATCCGCGGCGACGACGCGTGGAACTATTATCAGACCGTCAAACATTACTTCGAGCGCCAGCTTCTGAAATTTCCCGACCGATGGGCGCAGGCGAGGGCCGCCTGCGAGATCGGCCGGATTACCGCCGCGGGAAAGACTGCGGCGGTCCTCACGTTCGAGGGCGGCGCCATCCTCGGCGGGAGACTGGAACGCCTGTGCGAAGCGAAAACCGACGGTGTAAAGCTGATAACCCTTACATGGAACGGGGAGAACGAACTCGGTTTCGGCGCGTCGGACCCGGAAAAAGGCCTCAAGCCCTTCGGCGTCGAAGCGATCCGGGAGATGGAGCGCCTCGGCATGGGGATCGACGTCTCCCATCTCTCCGACGCCGGGATGGAGGACGTGTTCCGAACCGTCCGCTGCCCGGTCGTCGCCACGCACTCCAACAGCCGCCCGCTCTGCGGGCATCAGCGGAATCTCACGGACGAGCATTTCCAGGAGATCGCGCGGCGCGGAGGGCTCGTCGGCATCAACTTTTATAAGGCGTTCCTCAACGACGACCCGGAGCGGGCCTCCCTGACCGACGCCGCCCGCCACATCGCGCATTTTATCGAGCTCGGCGGGGAGGATACGGTCTGCATGGGCAGCGATTTCGACGGCTGCGAGACCGTGCCGGGGCTCGAGGACCTTAGCAAGCTCGAAAATCTCTCCCGGGCGCTCGGGGAATTCGGCTTCACGGAAACCCAGCGGGAGAAGTTTTTCTGGGAAAACGCGTTTCGCTATTTCACCTGTCATTTTTGAGGATTAAATTATGAAGTTTCAAAGCACCAGAGACATGAAAATGGAGGCGGCGCCGTCGGAGGCGATCCTGCGCGGCCTCGCGCCGGACGGGGGCCTCTATGTCCCGGAGGCGTTTCCGGTTTTGAGCATAGAGGAGATCGTCGCTTTCGCCGGCAGGCCGTACCACGAGAACGCGGCGTCGGTGCTCGGGAAATTCTTTACGGATTTCACCGCGGAGGAGCTGCGCCGCTGCGCGGAGGGCGCCTACCTCGGCAGGTTCGAGGACGACATCCCCGCGCCGCTCGCGATGCTCGGAGAGTCCTGCTGCCTGATCGAGCTCTGGCACGGGCCGACCTGCGCGTTCAAGGACATCGCGCTCCAAATCCTGCCGCGCCTGCTCTCGAAGGCCGCCGAGAGATGCGGCGGCGGGAAGAAATCCGTGATCCTGACCGCGACCTCCGGCGACACCGGCAAGGCCGCGCTCGAGGGCTTTCGCGACGTCGCGGGGACGGAGATCCTCGTCTTCTACCCGGAGGACGGCGTGAGCGAGATGCAGAAGCTCCAGATGGCCTCCCAGAAAGGCGGGAACGTCCACATCCGCGCCGTGCGCGGGAATTTCGACGACACGCAGACCGCGGTCAAGCGTATTTTTACGGACGAATCGATCAAGGCAGCGCTCGCCGAGCGGGGCATGGCCTTTTCGAGCGCGAACTCGATCAATATCGGCAGACTCGTGCCGCAGATCGTCTATTACCTCGAGGCCTACGCGAAGCTCGCGGCCGGCGGGAAAATCAGGCCGGGGGAGGAGATCAACGTCGCGGTGCCCTCCGGCAACTTCGGCGACATCCTCGCGGCGTATTACGCGAAAAAAATGGGCCTGCCGGTCCACAAGCTGATCTGCGCCTCCAACTCGAACCACGTGCTGACCGATTTCATCCGCACCGGCGTCTACGACCGCAACCGGCAATTTTACGCCACGCTCTCGCCCTCGATGGACATCCTGATCTCCAGCAACCTCGAACGCCTGCTGTTCGATTACTACGACAGGGACTCCGCCGCCGTCTCCGCGCTGCTTCATGCGCTCGCACAGACCGGGATCTACGAGGTCTCGGATGAGGTGAAAGCGAAGCTGCAAGCCGACTTCTGGTCGGGCTGGTGCTCGGAGGCGGACACGCTGCGGACGGTCGGGGAGATCTTTGCCGAATATCATTACCTCTGCGACACGCACACGGCGGTCGCGCTCGACGTCTGCCGCCGATACGCGGCGGAGACCGGCGATCTCCGCATGACCATGGTGGTCTCTACCGCGAGCCCGTATAAATTTCCCGCGAGCGTGCTCAAGGCTGTCGCGGGGAAGACCGCCTCCGACGAGTTTGCCGCCGCGGAGGAGTTAGAGCGCATTTCCGGCATGCTCATGCCAAGCGCGCTGCGGGCGCTGCGCGACGCGGAGATCCGCTTCACCGGCTCGAGCGAAAAAGAGGAGCTCGAAGACTACGTTTTGAGCACGATAGGAGGGTGACATGGCGCTTTTTGCGATCGGGGACCTGCATCTCTCTCTCGGCACCAATAAGCCGATGGATCTGTTCTATGGCTGGGACGACTATGTCGCCCGGCTGGAGCAGAACTGGCGCGGGACGGTCGGCGAGCGGGACACCGTTGTGATCCCGGGGGATTTTTCGTGGGGCGTCTCTATGGAGGAGGCGCTGCCGGACTTCCGGTTTCTCGAAGCCCTGCCCGGCAGAAAGCTGCTGCTCAAGGGCAACCACGACTACTGGTGGGAGACCAGACATAAGATGGAGGCCTTTTTTGAGGAGCACGGGCTCACGACGATCGGCCTTTTGCACAACAGCGCGGATACCGCGGACGGGATGATCCTCTGCGGCACGCGGGGCTGGATTTTTATGCCCAACGAGGAGCACGATCTCAAGATCTCCGCGCGCGAGGCGCTCCGGCTCGAGCTGTCCCTCCGGGACGCGGAGCGGTTCGGAAAAGGCGAAAAAATCGTCTTTCTTCACTATCCGCCGGTATACGCGAACGAAATCGTTCCCAATATGATGGATATGCTGCTCAAATACGGGATCAAGCGGGTCTATTACGGCCACATCCACGGCGCGGCGAGGGGCATGGCGAATGAGGGGGATTACATGGGGATCACATTTAAGCTCGTCTCGGCCGACCATCTGCGTTTTACCCCATGGCGGGTCGGGCCGGCCGGCGGATAATCTTTTAGAAAATTTATAGAAATTTAATATTTATTATGATATAATAAGCAAGTTACTGAAAAACGCAACGATCGGGAGGAAACAGGATGGAACTGACACATTTTGAAAAAACCGGAGCCAACGTATGTAAGCTCACCGTCTCCGTAAACGCCGAGGAATTCGCCCGCGCGATAGAATCCGCGTATCAGAGCAACGCAAAGAGGCTGACCATTCCGGGATTCCGCAAAGGGAAGGCGCCCCGCGCTCTGATTGAAAAATATTATCCCAAAGAGCATTTTTATCAGGACGCCATTCAGGAATCCTACCCGGCCGCCTATGAGTACGCCGTGGAACAGGCGGGCGTGGAGCCGGTTGACCGCGCGGACATCGAACTGCTGGACTGCGGCGCCGACGGATATTCTTTCACCGCGACCGTGACCGTGAAGCCAGACGTCGAGGTTAACAATTATAAGGGCATCGAAGTCAAAAAAACCGTCAAGACTGTTACAGACAAAGAGGTCGAAGACGAACTGACGAGGCTGCGCCAGCGCAACGCCCGGCTCGTCGACGTGGAGGACAGGCCCGCGCAGATGGGCGACCATGTGACGCTCGATTACGACGGATATAAAGACGGCGTGGCCTTCGAGGGCGGCAAGGGCGAGAATTATGATCTCGAGCTTGGCTCCAACACGTTCATTCCGGGCTTCGAGGAGCAGGTCGCCGGCCACGCCCTCGGCGAGATGTTCGACGTCGACGTGACGTTCCCGGAGGAGTACCAGGAGGAATCCCTAAAGGGCGCCGCGGCGGTCTTCATGTGCAACATCAAGAAAATCCAGTATAAAGAGATCCCGGAGGCCGACGACGAATTCGCGAAAGACGTCAGCGAGTTCGACACGCTCGGCGAGCTGAAGGACGAGATCCGGGGGCATCATGAGGAGCATAACCGCGCCGAGGGCGACGCGGACGTCGAGAATCAGCTTGTCGACGCCGTGCTCGCGAACACCGCCGTCGAGGTTCCGGAGGTCATGGTCGGGATCCGCATGGACGACATGATGGGCGACTTCGAGACGAGGCTCAGACAGAGCGGCCTCGATCTGGAGTCCTATCTGAGGTACACCGGCTCCGACCAGGAGACCTACCGGGACGGGTTCCGCCCGCAGGCGGAGCGTCAGGTCAAGATCCGCCTCGCGTTGGAGAAGATCGCCAAGCTCGAGGGCATGGAAGTCACCCAAGAGGAATATGATGAAGAATATCAGAAACTGGCCGAAAAGTACGGCGTGAAGGCGGAGGAGGTCCGCAAGGCCATTCCCGAAATGGAACTGAAGCCGGATCTGCTCGTCGGAAAGGCCATCCGCTTTGTCCGCGACCACGCGAAGATCACCGAGATCACGGACGGCGAAGAGGCCGCTCCGGCCCCGAAGAAACGCGCCACCGCCGAAGCGAAGACTGCGAAGAAACCTTCGGCGTCGAAGAAGGCGGAGGAACCGGAAACGGCTGCGGTAGCAGACGCTGCTGCTCCGGCAAAAGCGCCCGCCGAGGCAAAGGCCGCGAAGAAGGCTCCGGCCGCGAAGAAGACGGCCAAAAAAGCGGAACCCGAGGCCGCAAAAGCGCCCGCGTCCGAGGAAACCCCGGCAGCGGAAGCCGCTTCCGAGGAGGCATGCTCCACGGAGGGAGCGCCCGCCGGCGACGAGGCCGCGGCTCCGAAAAAACGCTGCGTCAGGAAGAAAAAGACCGATATCGACATGGATACCGACTGAGTCTCCGGCGGCGGACCTTTTTAAATTTAAAGAAACGAGGTGCGGCAAATGAGTTTAGTCCCGATGGTTATCGAGCAGACCAACCGCGGCGAGCGTTCCTACGATATTTTTTCCCGCCTGCTCAACGACAGGATCGTGATGCTCTGCGAAGAGGTCAACGACACCACGGCGAGCCTGGTCGTGGCCCAGCTTCTCTATCTGGAGGGGCAGGACCCGGATAAGGACATCAGCCTTTACATCAACAGTCCGGGCGGCTCCATCTCCGCCGGCATGGCGATCTACGACACGATGCAGTATATCAAATGCGACGTCTCCACGATCTGCATCGGGATGGCGGCCTCGATGGGCGCGTTCCTCTTATCTTCCGGGGCGAAGGGCAAGCGCTTTGCCCTGCCCAACAGCGAGATCGTGATCCACCAGCCGCTCGGCGGCGCGCAGGGGCAGGCCTCCGACGTCAAGATCCACGCGGATCACATCATCCGCATCCGCGAGAGGCTCAACCGCATCCTCGCCGAGCAGACCGGCCAGCCGCTGGACGTGATCTACCGCGACACCGACCGCGACAACTTTATGTCCGCGGAGGAAGCCATGAATTACGGTCTGGTTGACCGCGTCATTACAAAGCGCCAAGAGGTGTAAGCAAAAATGGCAACAAAAGACGATCACAGCAAGATGCTGCGCTGCTCCTTTTGCGGCAAGACGCAGGATATGGTCTACAAGATGATCGCCGGCCCCGGCGTCAGCATCTGCGACGAGTGCGTCGAGCTGTGCCGGCAGATCATCGAGGAGGACGGCAAGGAGCAGACACACGGCAAGAAAATCCGCCGCCCGAAAGAGGCGATCGACCCGGCTTCGATCCTCAAACCCGCCGAGCTCAAGGCCGTTCTGGATGAATATGTGATCGGACAGGAGTCCGCGAAGATCACCCTCAGCGTCGCGGTTTACAACCACTACAAGAGGATCCTTTCGCGCATGGACACGGAGGACGTGGAGCTTCAAAAGAGCAACGTCCTGCTGATCGGGCCGACGGGCACCGGCAAGACGCTGCTCGCGCAGACGCTCGCGAAGACGCTCGGCGTCCCGTTCGCGATCGCGGACGCCACAACCATCACCGAGGCTGGCTATGTCGGCGAGGACGCCGAGAACGTGCTGCTCCGGCTGATCCAGGCGGCGGATTTCAACATCGAGGCGGCCCAGCGCGGCATCATCTATATCGACGAGATCGACAAGATCTCCCGCAAGTCCGAGAACCCCTCGATCACGAGGGACGTGGGCGGCGAGGGCGTGCAGCAGGCGCTGCTCAAGATGCTCGAGGGCACGGTCTCCAACGTCCCCCCGCAGGGCGGCAGAAAGCACCCGCAGCAGGAATTCATCAAGATCGACACCACGAACATCCTGTTTATCTGCGGCGGCTCGTTCGACGGGATCGTCCCGATCATCGAGAAGCGCATCGCGAGCTCGGCGCTCGGCTTCGGCGCGAACGTGCGCAGCAACAAATCGAAGGAGTCCTCCGACCTGCTCAAGCAGGTCACGCCGCACGATCTCGTGAAGTTCGGCATCATCCCGGAGATGGTGGGCCGGCTTCCGGTGGTCACGACGCTCGGGGACCTCGATCTCGACGCGCTGGTGCGCATCCTGACGGAGCCGAAAAACAGCTTGGTCAAACAGTATCAGAAGATCTTTTCGCTCGACGGCGTCGATCTGCAGTTCACGGCCGACGCGCTGCACGCGATCGCGCAGAAGGCCATCGACCGCAAGACCGGCGCGAGGGGGCTGCGCTCCATCTTGGAGGAGACGCTCTCCGCCCTGATGTTCTCGATCCCGTCCGACCCGACGGTCGAGATCGTGGTGATCGGCTCCGGCTGCATCTCCGACGGGGCCGCGCCGCAGATCGTGCGCAACCCGCTGAAAAAAGCCGTCCCGCTCGCGATCGCGGCGGAGACTTCGCGGGACGCCGCAGACTTCTAAACCCCAATTTCATACACGAAAACCGTCCGTTATGATAAATGCGATGCGTTTGTCGTAGCGGACTTTGTTCACCCGTCAAAAAAATTCACCCGAAACGGAGGTTTCGAATATGGATGAAAAAATTATGGAAAACCCCTCGGTCGTCATGCCGATGATCGCGATGCGCGGCATCGTGCTGTTCCCGAAGGTCGTCCTGCATTTTGATGTGGGCCGCAAAAAGTCCGTCGCGGCGCTCAGCGACGCGATGAAGAAGGACCGGCTGGTCTTTCTCTCGGCGCAGAAGGACATCAAGGACGAGGAGCTTCAGCCCAATAAAATTTACGACGTCGGCGTTGTGGCGGAGGTCCGCCAGGTCATCAAAACCGGCAACGACGTGATGCGCATTTTGGTCGAGGGCAAATACCGCGCGAGGCTGATCGATATGGTCTCCGAGGAGCCCTATTTTGAGGCGAGGATTCAGGAATACCCGCTGCACAGCCTCCGCCCGAGAAAGAGCGTCCTCTGCGACGCGCTGATGCGCACCGTAAAGGAGCTTTTCAACGAATACTGCTACCTGATCCCCAAGATGCCCAAGGAGATCGTCGTCAACGCCCTCGGCGCCGACGACCCGGTCTTTCTCGGAGAATATCTGGCCGGGAACCTGAACCTCGAGGTGGAGGACAAACAGGCGATCCTTGAGGAATCGAGCTATGTCAAGCGGCTGGAGCTGCTGGCCTCCGTGCTCGAAAACGAAAACTCCATCCTCAACGTGGAGCACGATATCTTTGAAAAGGTCAAGGATCAGGTCGACCAGAATCAGCGCGAATATTACCTGCGCGAGCAGTTAAAAGCCATCAACGAGGAGCTCGGCGAGGGGGAGAACGTCCAGGAGGAATCGGACGTCTACCGTGAAAAGATCGCCGCCGCGGCCCTGGGCGAAGAGGTACATAAGAAGCTGCTGGAGGAGGCGGACCGTCTGGGCAAACAGCCGGCCGGCAGCCATGAATCCGACGTGATCCGCAGCTACCTGGATACCTGCCTCGCGCTGCCGTGGAACACCGAGACGACGGACCGCATCGACCTTCTCAAGGCCAAAAAGCTCCTCGACCGGGACCACTACGGCCTCGAAAAGGTCAAGGAGCGGATTCTGGAGCTGCTCGCGGTGCGCAAGCTCGCCCCCAACGTCAACGGCCAGATCCTCTGCTTTGTCGGGCCGCCCGGCGTCGGCAAGACCTCAGTCGCCAAGTCCATCGCCGCGACGATGGGCCGCAAATACGCGCGGATCTCCCTCGGCGGCATGAAAGATGAGTCGGATATCCGCGGCCACAGAAAGACCTATATCGGCGCGATGCCCGGGCGCATCATAAACGCCGTCAAGCTCGCCGGCAGCAGGAACGCCCTGATCCTGCTCGACGAGATCGACAAGATGGGCAACGATTTCCGCGGGGACCCGGCCTCCGCGATGCTCGAGGTGCTCGACCCGGAGCAGAACGTGGCCTTCCGCGACCATTATATCGAAGTGCCGTTCGATCTCTCCAAAATCCTGTTCATCACGACGGCCAACGACATGAGCGCGATCCCGGAGCCGCTGCTCGACCGCATGGAGGTCATCCACCTGACGACCTACACCCGCGAGGAGAAGTTTCAGATCGCGAAGCGCCACCTGCTCAAAAAGCAGATGCGCCGCCACGGCCTGACCGCGAAGGAATTCAAGGTCACGGACGAGGCGCTCTACGCCCTGATCGACTATTACACAAGGGAGGCCGGCGTCCGCAACACGGAGCGCAACATCGCCGCCCTGTGCCGCAAGGCCGCGAAGCGGATCGTCGGCGGGGACACGGAAAAGGTCGTCGTCACGGAGAAAAACATCCGCGGCTTCCTCGGCGTCAAAAAATATAAGCCGGAGACCATCCAAAAGGAGAACGCCGTGGGCCTCGTCAACGGGCTCGCGTGGACGGAGGTCGGCGGCGAGATGATGCAGATCGAGGCCGCGATTCTCGACGGCTCCGGCAAGGTGGAGCTCACCGGCAACCTCGGCGACGTGATGAAGGAATCCGCCCACGCGGCGATCAGCTTCGTGCGCTCCTGCACCGAGAAATACGGCGTCGAGCACGATTTTTATAAGACGAAGGACATCCACATCCATGTGCCGGAGGGCGCGGTGCCCAAGGACGGCCCGTCCGCCGGCGTGACCATCTGTACCGCGATCGTCTCGGCCCTCTCCGGGACCGCGGTGCGCAGGGAGGTCGCGATGACCGGCGAGATGACGCTGCGCGGCAGGGTGCTCGCGATCGGCGGCCTCAAGGAAAAGACCATGGCCGCCTATGCCGCCGGGATCAAGACCGTGATCATCCCGGAGGACAACCTCCCGGATCTCGAGGAGATCGCTCAGATCGTGAAGGACGGCGTGGAGTTTATCCCGGCCGACAACATCGAGACGGTCCTGAAGGCCGCGCTGGTGCATCCGCTGGAGCCAACGATCGTCAAGGAGATCCCGCTCCTTGCGGATCAGCTCCCGGTGCTCAGCTACGGCACGAATAAACCGGTGGGCACGACCATCGCGCAGTAAGGATAACGCTATGGATTTAAGAAACGTCACATTCGAGGCCGCCTACGGGACGCCGAAACAGCTCCCGCCTAGCTCCTCGATAGAATTCGCCTTTTCGGGGCATTCCAACGTCGGAAAATCCTCCCTGATCAATAAGATCTTCGGGCGGAAGAACCTCGCGCGCGTGTCGTCGCAGCCGGGGAAAACCGGGACCGTCAACTTTTATGACGCGGGCGGCGTCAAGTTTGTCGACCTGCCGGGCTACGGCTACGCGAAGGTCTCGCTCGGCGAGAAAAAGCGCTGGGCCGAGCTGGTCGAGGGCTACCTGACGGGCGAGCGGGACATCCGGCTCGTCGCGCAGCTCGTCGACAGCCGCCACGCGCCGACGCGGGACGATCTCGACATGATCCGGTTCCTGATCGACAGCGAGATGCCCTTTGTGCTCGCGCTGACCAAATGCGACAAGATGAACCGGTCGGAGCGGCAGGCGCGTACTGAAGCGCTCGCCGAGGAGATCCCCTGCGCGGACCAGATCACGATGCTCTTTACCAGCACGGAGACCGGGGAGGGCATCGAGGAGCTGAAAGCGATCTTTACGGATCTTTCGCAGGACGAATAATTTTATAAAAAATGTCCCCGCGGCCGTCCGCCGCGGGGACATTTTTATGGAAAATTTAAAGTTTTTTCTTTTTTATCTTGAATAT
>CAZAAR010000052.1:0-11324 GCA_964483415.1 uncultured Oscillospiraceae bacterium | reverse complement strand
GGCCTCCCCCTCCGGCGTTTTTTTATCTGCTTTAGCAGATAAAAAAACGGCATCTTCCGATGCCGTTAATTTGATTTTATTAAAACGCGGACGGGACCGCGTATAAATCCGGATAGACGGCCGCGAATTCCTCCGCCGCCCGGCGGACACGGCTAAGATAGGTCCCGCTCCCGGAGAGCGAATCCAAAAGCGGAAGCATCGCCCCGCCCTTGTCCGCGACGACGCGGATATAGTCAAACGGCTCGGCCGCGTCAAGCGCCTCCCCGAGCTTCTCCAGCGCGAGTTCCCGCCTTCCCAGCGCCTCCAGCGCCAAAGCCGTGCAGCAGAGCGCGTCGGCCTGGTCGAGCACGCGGTTGTCCCTCGAGATCATCTGCTGGAGCTGCTCGAGCAGCGAGAGCGCCTCCTGATACCGGCCGAGGCGCAGATAGGCGTAAGCCTTGGTCGCCATCCGGTAAAAATTTTCCGGCGTGATCCCGTCCCACTCGTTTTCCGAGGAATCCAGCCAGAGCCGCACCGCGTCCATGTTCCCGGAGAGCGCCTCCATGCGGACCCGGAACGCTTCAAAATTCGGAAGAAGCCACTCCGCCCGCCGCTCCTCCAAAATGCGGGCAAGATGCGCCACGGCGTCCCGCCAGCCCGGGCCGCCCGGCTCCAGCGCGCGCAGGCGGGCCATGATCGCATAGGCGGCAAACAGGACCTCCGGCTCCTGCGCGTGGAGCGCGGAGGCGATCTCCAGCGAAGCCGAAGTCAAATCGTTTTGCTCGTAAAACATCTCGGCGCGCGCGCACTCGACCAGCCCGCTCCCGTCCCCGCAGGAGAGCGCCGTCAGCATCGGGCGAACGATCGAGCTCACGGCTCCGGCATAGATCGTCAGATCGGAGAGATCCCTCGCGCCGCGCAGTACGCTCGGCATGCGGTTGGTCGGCAGGATCGGATAGGGCGAGGCGCCCCGGCCGCCGTTATACAAAATCCCAAGCATCAGCAGCAGGCGGGAATTCTCCTTCGGCGCGCGGAGCAGGTTCGCGGCGCAGATATAGGTTTCGAGCTGCGCCCGGGCCGGGGTTTCCTCATGGAATTTACCCCTCCGGGAAATCAAGGCGCCATACCAGCGGTCTATCTCGGAAAAATGGCCCTCCAGCCAATGGAGCCTCATCTCCTGAAGGCAATGGGTCGTCGAATTTTTTCGCTCCTGCTCCGGGATCAAATCAAAAAAATCCTGAAGCTCTTTTAGCTCCTGTTTCGTCAGGCGATCCACCCAGACGGATTCCAAGACGGCGACCGCGGCGCTGTTTCGGCCGGAAGAACGCAGTTTCTCCGCTTTTTTCAGATCATCGGCAAACGCCATACGGTCACCTCCCGAAAAAACAAATGCTCTATGGTATTTATTATAAAAGGGTTTTCCAATAATATCAACCGTTTCTAACCGTTCCCAGCTTTAAAAATGACAAGAAAACAGAGAAAAAGGCAAAAACGGCGCGAAGGCCGGGCTTCGGCACTCATAAAGCGCAAAAAAACGGAGCCGGCATCCCTCCGGCTCCGTGATCCGTCAAACGACGAATAACTTATGCATTCATGTTGTTTTCATAGGACTCGATCATCTTTTTGACCATCTGGCCACCGACGGAACCGGCCTGGCGGGAGGTGAGATCGCCGTTGTAACCCTGTTTCAGATTGACACCGACGTCGCTCGCAGCCTGCTGCTTGATCTGTTCGAGAGAACTTTTCGCCTGCTTGTTAGCCATCAATTTTTCACTCCTTGTTTTGCTTGTGATTTGCGTTTGCAAGAATATTGTTTTCCTATCGCGAAATTTTATGATTGGTAATTTTCAGCGATAAAGGAAAGGCCTCTCTTTTCGGTTATCCGCCCGGCATGGCCGCGGCGGGATTTTTTAAAAAAAGAGAAAAAAGCGCGCCCCGCCTCCGGAAGTTCCGTGTTTTTGCGCGGAAAATCTCCCGAAAGACGGGACGCTTTTCGTTTTTATGAAATCGTCGCCGGCCCGCGAAACCGCTTACTTGACGTCGCCGTCGTTGAACGGGTCGCCGCACTGCGGGCAGAATTTCGGCGGGCGCGCCGGGTCCTCCGGCTCCCAGCCGCATTTGTCGCATTTATAAAGCGGCTCGCCCTCCGGTTTTTTCGCGCCGCATTCCATGCAGAACTTTCCTTTGTTGACGGCTCCGCATTTCGGGCAGGCCCAGCCCTCCGGTTTCGCCTCAGGCTTTTTCCCGCCGCACTCGAGGCAGAATTTTCCGATGTTGCCCTTATGCCCGCAGGCCGGGCAGTCCCAGCCATCCGCGGCGGGGGCCGCCTGCTGCCCCATCCCATAGAGGGCGTTCGCGTTGACGCCGCCCGCGCCGGCCGCCATATTCATGCCCGCGAAGGCCATAAACGCGCCGCCGCCGCCCTGATTCTTCGCGGCGTCCTGCATCGCCTGCGCCTGCGCGCCCACGAGGTTCGCCGCCGCCATCGTCGGATTGCGGAACACCGCGTTCCTTTGCAGCTCCTTGATCATCGCCTCGTCCTCCTCGGAGGCCTTGACCGAGCTGACGCCGAAGCTCACGACCTTGAGGCCGCGCAGCTTCCCCCATTTCTCGGAGAGGACCTCGTTGAGGGCGTTTGCCAGATCGTCCGTGTGCCCCGGAAGCGCGCTGTAACGGATCCCCATCGCGCTGATCTTCGCGAACGCGGGCTGCAGCGCCGTCATCAGCTCGGTTTTGAGCTGGCTGTCGATCGTGACGCGGGAGAAATCCCCGGTCACGTTTCCGCAGACGTTGGTGTAGAACAGCATCGGATCGGCGATCCGGTAGGAATATTCGCCGAAGCATTTGATCGAGATGTCGATATCGAGCCCGATATTCTGATCCACAACACGAAACGGGACCGCGTTCGCGGTGCCGTATTTATTCCCGACGATCTCTTTGGTGTTAAAATAATAGACGCGCTGGTCCTTGCCGGTGTCTCCGCCGAACGTGAAACGCCTGCCGATGGTTTTGAAGGTATTGGCGATCCCCTCGCCGAGCCTGCCGTAAAAAAGGCTCGGCTCCGTGGAGGCGTCGTAGGTAAACTCACCCGGCTCCGCGCAGAGATCCACGACCTTGCCCTGCTCCACGATGATCATGCACTGGCCGTCGTTGACCGCGATCAGGGAGCCGTTGGAGATGATGTTCTCCTCCCCTTTGGTGTTGGAGCTTCTGGCGCCGACGCGTTTTCTGCCTTTTGTCGCCAAGACATCCTCTTCGAGCGAATCGCAATAGAAATATTCGCGCCACTGATCCGCCAACGTGCCGCCCGTCGCTCCAAAGAGCGCTTTAATCAAGCCCATCCCGCATTCTCCTTTATAATTTATTTTAGTTTACGATACACATTTTTTTACTTTCCGCAAAGCTTGAGCACGGGATTTCGGAAAGCCCGCGGCCCTTCCCCGCTCCGTGCTCATTGAGCACCGTCAAAAAACGCTCGAAACTGCGGCCCGCTGCCGCGCCGGGCGCGCAAAATAATATTTTTATCATTATACTTCAAAAAAACCCGCCTGTATATACCGAACTTTTCGCCGGCCGTCTTTTTGGCCTTCCGGGACGAAAACTCCGCCCGCGGGCGCCGGAGCGCGGATGCCGCACCATGCGGCGCGGGAAGCTTTCTCCCCCGGCGAGACCCCCCGGCCACGCGTGAACGGCCGGAGGAGCTAAAAAAACCGGGGTGAACGGTTTCCTCTTTGGGCCGCTCCTCCCATCCGTCAAATAAAGCGTTTACCCAAGAAAAGTATAGCACCATTTCAATAACGTTGTAAATATATATATAATTTTCACTCGCTTTTTCTTTAACCTATACAAGGTGTTGAAAAACAGCGGGGAGGGAAAGGGTCCGTTTCTCTTGACGAAAGGGAATATCTGCAATATAATGGTTTCATGTGTGATAAATATTTATCATAGGGGGCCGGCAACATGAAAGTGACCATTCGGGACATCGCAGACAAGATCGGCGTTTCGACCACCGCGGTATCTCTCGTGCTCAACAACCGGGACAACCGCATCTCCCCGGAGAAGAAAGAGCTGATTATCCGCACCGCCAAAGAAATGAACTATCATCCGAATCAGGCCGCGGTCACCCTTGTGAAGAAGAACAGCCGGACGATCGGGCTGATCATCCCCGACCCCAGCAACATGTTTTTTGCCGATCTCACGAAAGGCGTCGGCGACGCCGTCGCGCGGGACAAGATGAGCCTCGTCATCGCGAGCACGAACGACATCGTCAAAAATGACCTGAGCTATCTCGACATGTTCATCGCCTCGGGCGCCGACGCGATCATCCTGACGATCGCGTCGGACTCCACCTCCGGGCTGATCCCCCTCTATCAGAACGCGATCGAGGCCTACGGCAGGCCCGTCGTGATGGTGGACCGCTATGTGATGTCGATCGGGTGTTCCGCCGTCACCCTGAACCACCGGAAGGGCGCGTACGTCGCGCTGCAGCACCTTTTCTCTCTGGGGCACCGGAAGATCGCCTGCCTGACCGGGCCGCGGTATCTGCTCAACACCTCCGAGCTCTTGGAGGGCGTGCGCGCCGCGTACCGCGATTATGACATCCCGTTCGGCGAAAAATCCGTGATCGAGGGGAACTATCAGGTCTCGGGCGGAATAAAAGCCGCCGAACAGATTCTCAGAGAGGGCTACACCGCCGTCTTTTCCTTCAACGACATGATGGCCTACGGCCTATATAAAAAATTCGCGGAATCCGGCGTGCGGGTCCCGGAGGACATCTCCGTCGTGGGATTCGACGACGTCTTTTTCTCCGAGCTGCTCGACCCGCCCCTGACGACGATCAGGCAGCCCGCCTATCTGATCGGCGAGGGCGCCGCGATGCGCGCGCTCTACGAGATTGAGCACCCCGAGGAGGAGAAACAGACCACCTTTTTTGAACCCGCTTTGAAAATCAGAAAAAGCACCCGGGCCATATAATTTTCTTTCGCAAATTTTATTGTTGTCTGAGGTGAACGTCTTATGAAACTGCTGAGCTTCGGTTCCGCGAACAGGGATCTTGTCTATCGCGTCGATCACATCGTCCGGGAAAAGGAGACGGTCTCCTGCCCGGACGTGACGGCGGGGATCGGCGGAAAGGGGCTGAATCAATCCATCGCGCTGAGCCGCGCGGGCGGCGGAGCCTACCTCGCGGCAAGGATCTGCGAAAAGGACGGCGACATCCTCGATTTTCTCCACACGCAGAACGTCGACACCCGCTTTGTGGAGATCTGCGCCGAGGAGACCGGCCACGCGATCATTCAGGTGGATAAAAACGGGCAGAACAGCATCATCGTGGTCCCCGGCGCGAACGCCGGATTCACCCGGAGCTACGTCGACCGGGTCTTCGCCGAATTCCACGGCGGGGCCGTCGTCCTCCAAAACGAGATCAACCTGATCCCGGAGATCATGAAAAAGGCGCGCGCGGCCGGAAACGTGATCCTGTTTAACCCCTCCCCCTTCTCCGGCGAAATTCTCACGGATTATCCTCTGGAGCTTGTGGACATCTTTGTCCTCAACGAGGTGGAGGGCGGCGCGATGACCGGCCAAACGGACCCGGAGGATATCCTCCCCGCCTTGCTGGAATCCTATCCTGCCGCAAAGATCGTGCTCACCGTTGGGGCGAACGGCTCTTGGTTCGCCGACCGGCGGGGCTCGGTATTCCAGCCGATCTTCCCGACCGAGGTGATGGATACGACCGCCGCCGGCGACACCTTCCTCGGGTATTTTCTCAGCAGCTACGCGGAGTCGTTCGACCCGGAGCTCGCTCTGCGCCTCGCGTCCAAAGCCTCCGCGATCACCGTCTCAAGGCCCGGCGCCGCGGCGTCCATCCCCTTCCCCGGGGAGCTTACCTGACCGCCGGAACCGCGGGCGACTGTCCCGGAGGCGAAACCGCCGCGTATGAAACTTAAAAAGGGAAACGGATGCGGTCCGTTTCCCTTTTTTATACGCGCCGGAAACAGGGGCCTCTCCCCTCGCCCGGCGCTCTTTTTGCTTTTTATCCCGCCAGCGGGCGAAATCCATGCCTTTGCGGCCGGCCGGTCAGCCCAGCCTCTCGTAGGCGGCGACCCCGCCGGTCAAAATCCATCGGTAAAGGAGCCAACAGAGGAGGAGCGTCGCCACGGTCACGACCCCCGTCGCCGCGCCGACCGGCATCAGCAGGGACAGCCCGTACCCGGCGGCGGCCATCGCCATGACGGCGGCCGTGCTCACGCACAGCGCGATCAGGACGGCGACCCCGTTTTTCACCGCCTGCGTCTCGTTGACCCAGTCGAGGTTCGGATGCCGCAGGTTGGCCACCAGCCCTGAGAGCGCCGTAAATCCCGTAAACGCGAGCGGCGTGAGCAGGCACCAGATCAGGTTCTGCCACGACGGCCGGAGCGCAAGGATCACGCCCGCCTCGGCGATCACGGTCGCCGGGCCGACGATGCTCAGGTGCAGCAGCAGTTTTGCTTTCAGGAGATCGGCCGTGTCGACCGGCACGGACCGGGCGATCCAGAGCGTATTGCCCTCGATGGACACCGAGGCCGCCGTGATGTTCGTCATCCCGGAGATCATGCAGAGCGCGAGGATCAGGACCGGGCAATAGATATCCTCCGGAAGCGGGATCTTTTCCCTGATCCCCAAAAACGGCAGCGCCGCGCCGCCGACCGCGAGGATGACCGCCCCGAGCCCCGCGTTGATCATGTACGCGGAGCTGGACGTGAACCGGCGCAGCTCCCGCCGATACAGGGCGGAAGAGACGCCGGAGACCTTCTGCATTTTTTCTTTATAGACCGCCGCCGTGGAGCCGGATTTCGCGGTCACGGCGCGGATAAACGTCTTGGAGACGAGCGCGTACGCGAGCGCGAACGGCAGCGTCATACAGACCACGGAAAGAAGCAGCGAGAGCGGGTCCCCGTCCGCGACCGCCGTGCCGATCCAGTAGAGGACGGAGACGCCCCCGAGCCGCGCGGCGACGGTCTCCCCGCTTTGCGCGAGTTTTGCGACCATGGTCTGCGCCTCCATGACCAGCACAAAATACGCCCCCAGAAACGCCAGCGAAAGGACCGTGGAGAGCAGGGCCTTCCTTTGAATTCTGCGGGTCACGAGCGAAAGCAGCCACGCGAACAAGATGGACAGCGAGAGCGTAAACAGCGGCAGCAGCAGGACGATTACGAGAAACGCCGCCGCGCCGGCCGCGCCGACCGGGCAGGACTGCGCCCACGCGATGCCCGCCGGAATCGCCGTGATCAGGTCGAACGCAAAGCTGATCAGCAGCAGCGTCAGCATCCGGCTCGCCAGAATGGCCGACGGCGGGATCGGCATCGAGAGGAGCAGCTCGTTGTCCTTGGCCTCATAGAGCTGCGCTTTTGCCGTGAAAATGCTCCCGACGAACATCAGCGCGAAATCCGTGATCGCGAACATGGCAAAATAGGTCCAGCCGAGCCCCGCCTCGTAATACGGGCGGCTGACCGCCGAAAAATAGCTGTAAAACAGAAAGGCGTAGGCCGACCCCGCATAGAGCATCAGAAAGGCAAAGCCGATCATTTTGGCCTTCGTCTGCCTCTGTTTGTAGCGCGACGCGCCCGTGAGCCAACTGCGCAGCGCCGCGAAACGGATCCGCATCAGCGCTTTAAGCATGGTCTCCCTCCAGTTCCAAAAAGACGTCCTCCAGCGAGGTGTCGCCTTTCACTTCCTCCATGCTTCCGCTGACGACCAGCCGCCCTTTGCGGATGATCGCGACTTTGTCGCAGAGCTTCTCGGCCACCTCGAGCACGTGCGTCGAGAAAAAGATCGAGCCGCCGGTGCCGCAGTGCGCGCGCATCATCTCCTTGAGCGAATGGGAGGCGATCGGGTCGAGCCCCACAAACGGCTCGTCCATGATGATCATCTTCGGCGCGTGCAGCCAGGCGGAGATCAGCGTGAGCTTCTGCTTCATGCCGTGGGAGTACTCGGAGACCGGCTGGGCAAGGTCGCCCGTCAGCCCGAATTTCTCGGCGTATTCACGGACGCGCTCCCGGCGGTCCCGCTCGTTTACCTGATAAACGTCGGCAATAAAATTCAGGTATTGGATCCCGCTCAGGTAGTCGTAAAGATCCGGGTTGTCCGGGATATAGGCGAGCATCCGCTTGCACTCGAGCGGCGCCTCCTTGATGGAGCGCCCGCCGATCAGGATCTCGCCCGCGTCGAACTGCATGATCCCGCAGCAGGCCTTGATCGTGGTCGTCTTTCCGGCGCCGTTGTGGCCGATGAAGCCGTAGATCTCCCCCGGCGCGATCGAAAGGGTGAGGTCGTCTACCGCGGCCTTGTCCCCGAATTTCTTGGTGAGATGTTCGATTTTCAGCATGGTTTCTCCTTTGGTTGATTCGCTTTCCTGTCCCGCCCCGTTTTTTGATCGCCGCGCGCCGGAGCGCGCCGCGGGATCTCCGCGGTTGCCTTTATTTTAGGCCGGACGCAAAAGAAATATAAAAGATTGGCCTTTATAGATGATTATACCTCCGATCCGCGGGCGGTTCAATGGCCTGAAAAGGATTTTTCGGAGCGGTCTTTTCGGAGGAGCGGCGGCGCGCGGCCCTCGTCGGGCCGACTGGTCTCATCCAGAATCCCGGCCCCGAGCAGAGTCCCGCACGGCACGGGGACGGAAATCATAACGCGGAAGGGCCCTGCTGTCAAACGCATGGCGCGTTTGACAGCAGGGCCCTTTCGGCTTTCTTCGCCGCGGCGGCGGGAAAAAACGAGGCCCGTCTGGAAACAGGCCCCGTTGTTTTCTCTCCGGTCACATATTCTGGTTGCAGGCGCAGTTGTAATTGCAGTTGCCGCTTGTGTCCGCATTCTCAAGCCGCGGCGGGAAAAACTCGTTGGTCGGGAATTTGATATGTTTGAATACCTCGCAGGGATCGTCCGTCGTGGTGATGCACTCCTTGCCCGGGACGCAGAAATCGTAGGCCGGGATGAGCATCTGCACCGGGCGTTCGAGCTGGACAATCGTAAATAAACCCAGCGAAACGAGTACATGGCGGCAGCTTCCGGAGACAAAACTGCCCTCGAACAACGAGGCGATGTTGTTTGGAAAGTTGATCTCCGAGGTGCATTCGCATTCGCCGCTCTCGGCCAGCCGGGAATGTAAACAGATCGGATCGACCACTTGTACCACCGCTCTGGGACTGTTGGTGGCGCGGTTTTGTTCGCCGAAACCCGTTTCGGAGTCGAATACTTTGACGCTGCCTTCGCTGCCGTAAAGGATGACTTTCTTTGAGAAAATCGCAATCCCGCGAACGGTGTCTGCCGTGGAAACCGGCGTATAATAGGCCGACAACCGAACGAGGAAATAGAAGGTCATGTCCACGGAATAGAATCCCCGGTTGAACGGGATGGGCTCAACCTCCAAAAAAACGTTCAATACTTCCACACTCTTGGCTTTGACCGTCAGAGCGCGTTCGATCTTCGCCTGTTCCGTCTCAGTAAAATAAACCGGGAGATCTTCCAAGCAATCCTTGTCTCTGCGGCTCCCATCATTGACACCGGGCGGGATCTTCCGCAAAACGCCCTCCCCCGCCAAGGCCGCCCCGCGGCTGTTTTTTTTGTGAAAGCGGTTCCGTACAGGCCCTAAAATGAAAAAAGAAAACGGGATGAGCAATCGGGGGCCCCGCGCCGTATGCTGATGTGTCGCGCGGCCGCAAGCCCCCCGACGCCGCGGCGTCGGGGGGCAAAAGTACATTCCTAAATTAGGAATTTTTGAACTTTTTTTGAAATTTTCAAAAAGGTCTTGACCGCCGTACGTTTCATGATAGAATATGGTGCATAATTCATGCAGCGGACGGGTCCCCGCCGGATCCGTTCGGGCAGAAAGAGGGATGAATATGGGAGACGATTCCGCCATCCAAAACGATGAAGCGGGTTTTCCAAGCGACAGCGAAGACGATTACGATTTCCCCTCCCGAAGATCGGACGAAGGAGACGCCTCATGCGGATCGGATCTCCGACGGGCGGAGCTCAGCGAAACGACCTCCTCCGCGAGAGAGAAAAAAGAGGCTGTTTCGATCTGGCAGCATGAGCTTGACATCTTTCGCCGCTCGATGGAGAGGGAGAACGCGCATCTTTTTCATACGAAGACAGACGTATAACCCATCATTAATTTTTACAATAAAAAAGCCGCCCGGCTTTGTTTTGCCGGGCGGCTTTTTTATCGGCGGGGCGCTTTAAATAAAATCCGCTTTTCCGGAGATCCTAAACTTCGAGGTGAAGCGCATGGACGCAAAGAAAAAATGGTCGGCTCTAAACGAAAAAGCCGAGAAGCCCATCCCCGAAGATATCTACCCGGAGATCGACACCGATCTCGCGCGGGACGACGTGGAAAACGACATCCCCGCCGCCGATTTGCAGGACTTATAATTTCCCTCCGCGCGGACGGCTTTTCCCCGATTTTTGTCCCCGACGCGCCTTGCGCCGGCGGCGCGCTTTTTCGCGCGGCCTGTCCCCTTGTATTTTTTGGAAGAATCTGATACAATGCGGGTGAGGTGATTGTTGTGGAATTCCAGCATGAGCAAGATTGTATTTACGCGAACGGCCCGTCCGGGAACCGCGTCGCGGAGGTGACGTTTCCGATTTCAAACGGCGTTGCCGAGATCAACCACACCTATGTGGATCCCGCCCTGCGCGGTCAGGGCATCGCCGATCAGCTGCTCGCCGCCGCGGTGGAGCAGATCCGCTCCGCCGGGCTCAAGGCGCGCCCGACCTGCTCCTACGCGATCCGGTGGTTCGCCGAGCATCCCGAATATCTGTATCTGCTCTGACCGGACGCCCTCGCAGGAGGGCGTCTTTTATTTCTTTCCGCACGCCGGCGCGAGCCTTTGCGCCGTGTTTTTGAGCGCGTCCTGCGCGCCCGCCGACCGCTTCCCGTCGGGTTCAAAGACGTACCCGACCGCCGTCCCGTCCCCCAAAACCCGGAACGCGTCCGCCCTCATCCAACCGGCCCATGCGCCCATGTACATCCACGTCTGCCCCTTCCACTGAAAAACGTCTTTCCCGAGCCAGCTTTTCTCCGCCTCCGGGATCGCCTCGATGCCGCTCATATTGTCTCTCCCCCCCCGCGAACATGTTATGCGGTTCCGGCCTGTCCCATGGCTTGTCCCACAGAGGGATAATGAAAAACATGGCGGACGGCGGACGCCCGCCGTCTTTTTCCGGCAGAAAAAAATGCCCGCCTTCAGGCTTGGGCGAAAGGCGGCGGCAATGGTGCGGGCGGCGCGGAAGGACATGCGGAACGGTGATACGGCGAACGGCGGCGCGGCGGCATGGAAGGACATGCGGAACGGTGATACGGCGGGCAG
>CAZAAR010000051.1:0-11596 GCA_964483415.1 uncultured Oscillospiraceae bacterium | reverse complement strand
TGGAGGAGGTAAGGAAAGAGATTTGGAACGCACACAGGAACGTCCCGCAGAGGCCGCGATCGCGATCAGGGTCCGCGACCTGCGGAAAGTCTATCGGATCGGTCAGGAAAAGGTCGTCGCCCTGAAGAAGATCGACATCGATATACATAAGGGCGAGATCTGCTGCATCCTCGGCACCTCCGGCTCCGGAAAATCGACGCTTCTGAACCAGCTCGCCGGGCTTGAGAAGCCCACGAGGGGCAGCGTCACGATTTTTGGCCGGAATATCAGTAAGATGAGCGAATCGCAGCTTGCTCTTTTCCGCCAAAAGCACATCGGCTTCGTGTTTCAGTCCTACGATCTGATCTCCTCGATGACCGCGCTGGAAAACGTCTCGATGCCGCTGGAATTCCGCGGCGTCGCCCCGGCGAAGCGCCGGCGCCTCGCCGAAAAGATGCTCGAGCGCGTCGGCCTGAAAGACCGCATGAGGCACAGGCCCTCCGAGATGAGCGGCGGACAGCAGCAGCGCGTGGGCATCGCCCGCGCCTTCGTGATGAAGCCGGAGATCGTCTTCGCCGACGAGCCGACCGGCAACCTCGACAGCAAAACCTCGGCGGAGGTCATGTCGATCATGCTCGGCACCTGCCGCGAAAACGGCGGCACGATGGTGCTCGTCACCCACGACCGCAACGTCGCCGCCTACGCGGACCGCATCTTCACGATCATCGACGGGGAGATCGTCAAAGAGGAAATTATCCCGGAGCCGCGCGGCTCCGAAAAAAATACGGCACAGGCCGCTGCCGAAGCGGAAACCGCGCCCGAAAAGGAGATCACCGATGAAAACTGAACGTATCAGACTGTTTGCGATTCTGCTTGCCGCGCTGCTCATGGTGTCCATGCTGCCCGTCGCGGCGTTCGCCGTAGAGGACGTCCCCCCAGAGACACCCACATGGGATGCGGATTTTGATCTTGTAGATTATTCAATCAAAACAATAAGTATCGAACAATATAAGTATAAACTCGAACTTACTTTTCGTATTAATTTAGAAAAAGTATCTCTTGACGAAATAAAAGAAAGCTCTCTTATTCCGGCGAGCAGTGTCTTCAAAGTATTGGGTAAAGATAATAAAGCAATAATTGTCTATGATCTTTCAACAGATAAAGACACTGGAAATGCTTCTTTAGATGGGAGCCTTTTGACAATTAGATTGGTTTTGAAAGCAAATAGCGAACTTAGCGCAGGCTCATATTTGTTTCCGTTTTCTATAAGATTGAAAAAAAGTGAGAGCGATCCTATAACTCTTACTTTTTCTTCCGTATATATTACAGTCATCGGTGACTCGGATGACGGCGACGACGATGATGACGAGTCCGAGGACGAGCCGACGCCGACCCTGACGCCGCATCTTGTGATCACCTCCGTGAGCACGGCGGGCCGGCAGCTGCCCAAGGACGAAAATTTCAGCGTCACCGTCAGTTTTAAAAACACCAGCAAGAATATCCCGCTGGAGAACATCATCCTGACGGTCGCCCCGGGCGCCGGTCTCACCCTGCCCAAGGCGAGCACCAATTTCTACATAGAAAAAATCAAGGCCGGCGGGAGCGCCGAGCAGACCTTTACGCTCTACGCGGACGGCGACGCGGTCACATCCGCCTTCTCCTCCCTCGGCGTCACGTTCTCCTACCAGTATCTTGCCAACGACGTTTACGCCCCCGGCGACGACAGCGAGAACGTGAGCCTCTTCTTCGGGAGCGGGGAGGAGGAAGAGGAGAAAGAGGACCGCTTTGACATCCTCGATATGGAGACGCCGGATTACCTCTACCCGAACGAGGAGAACTACCTGATCTTCACGATCATCAACAAGGGCAGCAAGCCGATCAACAACATCATGGGCAAGATCGAATCCCCGGCGCTCTCCAACAACGGCGCCTCCGAGTATTTCGGCCAGCTCGCCGCCAACACGAAAGACGAGCTCGAGCTGCCGATGGTGGCCGCGCAGTCCGGCGACATCATCGGCACCGTCACGATCACCTATGAGCTCGAGGACGGCACGGAGAAGATGACCGTCCGCGATTTTACCGCCTATGCCGAGGAGATCTATATCGACGATCCCGGCCAGTGGATGCCGGAGGAACCGCTTCCGGATGAGAGCGCCGGCCTCAAGCCGATCTGGTACTTTGTCGGCGGCGGCGTATTGGCCGCGGCCGGCCTGACGGTGGTGCTGGTGCGCCGCGCGAAGAAGAAAAAAGCCATGGCATTGGCCGACGATGAAATCTGATGGAGGCTTTCTGTGAGAATATCGGATCTGTTTTTGTCCAGCCTCAAAAACCTCTGGAGGCGAAAGGTGCGGACCCTGCTGACGATTTTCGGCGTGGTCATCGGCACCTGCTCCATCGTGGTGATGATCTCCCTCGGGGTCGGCATGACGCGGCAGCAGCTCTCGTGGCTCGACAACATGGGGGATCTGACGATCATCACCGTCTATAAAAACTGGGAGAGCAGCGAGTCCGAACAGGTCGAGCTGACCGAGTCGGCGGTCAAACAGATGCAGAAGATGGAGGACGTGACGGGCGCGACGCCGTTCGTCTATCTGGACGCCGGGGGCTCCCTGATCCTCCAGAACGACGACCGCTATAAATATGAGGGCTCCGTTTACGGCGTCTATCTGGACGCGCTGGACGTGTTGGGCTATCAGACGGCGGAGGGCCGCCTGCCGGAGACGGCCGACGGGAAATACGCCGCCGTGTTCGGCGCCCAGGCCGCCTACCAGTTCCGCGACACGAAGCGCAAGCGCAACAATTACATCGACAGCTACCCGGACGAGAACGGCAAGGTCAAGGACCCGTTTATCGACCCGCTGCGCGACGATCTCTATTTCAACGTGGTCGACAACACGAACGGCAACTTCGACTGGCAGAGCATCCCGGAGAAAAAGGCCGACAACAAGAAGCTGAAGGTCACCGGCATTCTGCTGCCGGACGAGCAGGGCAACTACCAGTTTGACAAATCCTACAGCATCTACATCGACATCCGCTACGCGGCCGAGCTGCAGCAGATTTATAACAAGGAAAACGGCATCCGCGCCACCGCCCAGAAAGAGGCCACCTACGACACCGTCTATGTCAAGGCCTCCTCGGTGGACACCGTGGAGGCCGTGGAGCAGGCCATCAAGGATATGGGCTACCAGACCTCCAGCATGGCCTCCATGCGCGATGAGATCAGCCAACAGATGCAGACGATACAGCTGGTTCTCGGCGGCATCGGCGGCGTCTCGATGCTGGTCGCCGCGCTGGGCATCACCAACACGATGGTCATGAGCATCTATGAGCGCACCAAGGAGATCGGCATCATGAAGGTGCTCGGCTGCAGGTTGAGCAATATCCGCACGATCTTCCTGGGCGAGGCCGGCCTGATCGGACTCGGCGGCGGACTCATCGGCGTGGGGCTGTCCTATCTCATATCCTATCTGCTGAATATCATCCTCGGCAACTCCATGAACTACTACGGCGGAGAGAGCGGGATGTCCATTATCCCGCTGTGGCTCGTGGGGCTCGGGATGGCCTTCGCGACGGGCGTGGGCCTCATCTCCGGATTCTATCCGGCGAACCGCGCCGTCAAGATCAGCGCCATCGAGGCCATCCGCAGACAGTGATCCCACAAAAAAAGAGAGACGGCGCCGCATGGGGAAGCTTGCAACCCGGCGGCGCTTTTGCTATGGGCGCGGGCATGAGCACGGGAAAGGACGTCCGGAGCGTTTTTTTGCGGGGGCCGCCCGGGGCTGGAATCCGCGCGCCGCGCGGAGATAGGGTTCAAAATCCGGATTCTTCCGGGTCCGCCGGAAAAAATGTCCGGATCGTCTTGCGGGATTTCCCGCGCGGCAATATAATAGAACTATCTTTTCCTTTATGGAGGTGCCGATATGGAAGAAATCCTGCGTTCCGAGCGGATCGCGTCCGTCCGCTCCGACATCCGGGGCGAAGTCTATCAGGAGGCGCTCCGGATGATCTCCGCCGGGACCGAGGTCCTGCGCCTCAACACCGGGAATCCGCCGGTCTTCGGCTTCGGCATGCCGGAGAGCATCCGCCGCGCGCTGCTCGAAAATCTCGACCGGACGGCCGCTTATTGCGATCTCAAGGGGATGCCGGCCTCGCGGGACGCCATCTGTGAATACGAGACGGGCAAGGGCCTGCCCAGCCTCTCCCCGGACCATATTTTTATCGGCAACGGCGTCAGCGAGCTGGCCCCGATGCTCTGCGCCGCGCTCTTCTGCGCCGGCGACGAGGTGCTGCTCCCGTCCCCGAATTACTCGCTCTGGAGCAACAGCGCGCTCCTCGCGGACGCGAAGCCGGTGTTTTACCGCTGCGACGAGAGCGCGGGCTGGTATCCCGATATGGACGACCTGCGCGCGAAGATCACAAAGCGTACGAGGGCCATCCTCGTCATCAACCCCAACAACCCCACCGGCGCGCTCTACCCGAAAGAGGTGCTCGGGCAGATTGTCGCCCTCGCCCGGGAATACGGCCTGATCCTCATCTCCGACGAGATCTACGACCGCCTCGTCATGGACGGACAGGAGCACGTCTCCACGGCCTCCCTCGCGCCGGATCTCTTCTGCGTGACCCTCAACGGCCTGAGCAAATCCCACTCCGTCTGCGGTTTCCGCTGCGGGTGGATGTGCTTTAGCGGCGCGGTCGAAAAAGGCGGGGACGTCCTCGACGGCGTGGTCCAGCTCGCGGCGATGCGCCTGTGCGCCAATGCCCCGGCGCAAGTTGCGATCCCGGCCGCGCTCGCCGACGGGGAGACACCCCATGCGATGGTCGTCCCGGGCGGACGGCTCTACGAGCAGCGCGAAGCCGCGGCCTCCGCGCTCGGGAAGATCGAGGGCCTCTCCTTCGTCAAAAACACCGGCGCGTTTTACCTCTTCCCGAAGCTCTCCAGGGAGAAATTCGGCATCACGGACGATCGGCGCTTCGCGCGGGACCTGTTGCTCGCCAAACACATCCTGATCGTGCCGGGCAGCGGCTTCGACTACCCGGAACCGGACCATTTCCGCATCGTCCTGCTGCCGGAGGCCCCGGTTTTAAAGAGGGCGATGGAGGAGATCGGCGATTTCCTCGACGGCTACCGTCAATAAGTACATAAAAAAGCCCCCGCGGGGGCTTTTTCTTTTGCCCGCCCGGGCCGGGGGAAATCTGTGTTTTATTTTTGGGGCCGGGGCGGGAAACCCGCAGCGGGTAAATCCACCGTTTCCGCGCGCCGGTTGCAAACGGGGAAAAAACAGGTATAATTTTCTTATCGGCTTATCCCGCGAAAGGAGGGCTTTACGAATGAAATTTTTTCACCTTGCCGACCTGCATATCGGCAAGCGGCTTAGCGAGTTTTCGCTCCTCGAGGATCAGCAGGCGATCCTCGCCGAGATCCTCGCGCTTGCGGACGCGGAGCGGCCGGACGCCGCGCTGATCGCCGGCGACATCTACGATAAGCCCGTGCCCCCGGCGGAAGCGGTCGCCGTCTTCGACACCTTTGTCACCGGCCTCGCGGACCGGGGGATCAAGGCGTTCGTCATCAGCGGCAATCACGACTCCGCGGAGCGGGTCGCGTTTGGCGCGCGGCTGATGAGCGGGCGCGGCGTCTGGTTTTCGCCGGTCTACGGCGGGAGCGTTGCGCCGGTCGCCCTCTCTGACGAGTTCGGCCCGGTTTTCATCTGGATGATCCCGTTTTTGAAGCCCGCAACCGTGCGGGCGAGGCTGCCGGAGGCGGACTGCTCCTCCTACGACAGCGCCTACCGCGCCGTGATCGACGCGCTGCCGCTAAACCCCAACGCCCGCAACGTCGCCGTCGCGCACCAGTTTTTGGCCGGCTCCGTCCGCTGCGACTCCGAGGAGATCTCGGTCGGCGGGCTCGACCAGATCGGCGCGTCGGCCTTCGCGGGGTTCGATTACGCCGCCCTCGGCCACCTGCACACCGCCCAGACCGCCGGCATGACGCATATCCGCTACTGCGGGACCCCGCTCAAATATTCGTTCTCCGAGGCGAAGGACGAGAAGACGCTCTCGGTCGTGGAGCTGCGCGAAAAGGGAAACCTCTCCGTCCGGCGGCTCCCGCTGCGGCCGCTGCGGGACCTGCGGGAGATCCGCGGGACCTATGAGGAACTGACCGACCGCCGGAACTACATGGGCACGCCGACGGAGGATTATTTACATATCACGCTGACGGACGAGGAGGAGATCCCGGAGGCCATGGCGAGGCTCCAGACCGTCTACCCCAACGCCATGAAGCTCGACTATCAAAATCTCCGCACCGGCGTCACCCGCGAGGTCGGCCGGGCGGAGGACCCGGAAAAAAAGACGCCGCTCGCGCTCTTCGGCGAGCTCTTTGAAAAGCAGAACAACCGGGCGCTGACGGAGGCGGAAAAGGGCTTCCTCACCCCCCTGATCGAGAAAATCTGGAGGCCGGAGCAATGAGACCGTTAAAACTGACGATGTCCGCGTTCGGCCCCTACGCCGGGGAGACGGCCGTCGATCTCTCGAAGCTCGGCGACAGCGGCCTTTATTTAATCACCGGCGATACCGGCGCGGGGAAGACCACCATTTTCGACGCGATCACGTTCGCCCTCTACGGGGAGGCGAGCGGCGACGGCAGGAAGGCCGACATGCTCCGCAGCAAATACGCCGACGCCGCCACGCCGACCTATGTCGAGATGGAGTTCCTCTCCGGCGGGAAGCGGTACGCCGTCCGCCGCAATCCGGACTACGCGCGCCCGAAGACCAAGGGCGAGGGCATGACCGTCGAAAAGGCAGACGCCGTGCTGACCTACCCGGACGGGCGCGTGGTCACAAAGTATAAAGACGTCACGAGGGCCGTCGCGGAGCTCATCGGCGTCGACCGCGGGCAGTTTATGCAGATCGCGATGATCGCGCAGGACGACTTCCGCAAGCTCATCAACGCCGACACGGAGAGCCGCGGCCGCATCTTCCGGGATCTGTTTCAAACAGGGCTCTACCGCGATCTGCAATTCTCATTAAAAGATGAAGCGGCGCAGCAGCGGGCGCTTTACGACCGGCTGGGGCGGTCCGCCATGCAGTACGCCTCCGGCGCGGTCTGCCCGGAGGGGGATCCCCTCTATCCGCGCGCGGCCGCGATGCGGGAGGCCAGGGCTTTCGTCTCGCCCGAAGAGGCGGCGGAGCTATTGGAGGCGCTCGCGGAAAAGGACGCCGCGGTGGTGAGTCTTTTTTCGGAGAAGCTCAAGGCGGCGGAGTCCGCGCTTTCGGAGGCCGAAAAACGGAAAGCCGCGGCGGAGCGGGAGGCCGAGACGCGAAAAGAGATCGCAAAGGCCGAGCAAACGATTTTGGAAAAAGGGCCGGAGCTCGCCTCCTTTGAGAAAAAATATGCGGACCTCGCGTCGCTGGGGCCGGAGCGGGAGGCGCTCGGTCGGCGGATCGCCGCGGCCGAGGCGGAGCTGCCGCAGTACGCCGAGCTGACAAGGCTCCGGCGGGAGGCGGAAGGGCTTTTCGCCGAGACCGGGCGGCTCCGGGCCGAGATCGCCCGGGCAAAGGAGAAGCTCGCCGTCTTCTCGGCAAAGACGGACGAAGAAAAGGCCGAGCTCGCCGCCCTCGGCGAGCCGGAGGTGCAAAAGATCGCCCGCGAGGCGGAGATCGAGCGGTCCGCCGTCCTGCGGGAGCGGCTGGAGGACCTCCTTGATCGGATACAAAACCACGCCGAGGCCGGGCGGGCGCTCGCGGAAAAGCAGGCCGCCTATTCCGCGGCGATGGCCGACTATGAGACCCACTCGGAGACCTGCCGGGCCATGGAGCGCGACTATCTGGACGGACAGGCCGGGGTCCTCGCCTCGAGGCTTCGGGAGGGGGAGCCCTGCCCGGTCTGCGGCTCCAAGGATCATCCGACGCCCGCGGAACGGGCGGACACCGTGCCGAAAGAAACCGAGCTTGAGGCGGCGAAGCGCCTGCGGGACACGGCCGAGCGCCTCGCCCACGCCGAGAGCATGGAGGCCGGGGCCGCCGCCGCGAAGGAGGCGGCGCTCCGGGAGGAGGTCCGCTCCTTCGCGAAGAGCGCGGGCGTCGCCGCCCCGTTTGAGGAGATCGAGGCGGAGGCCAAGGCCGTGCTCAAAACGAAACAGGAAAACGAATTCGTGCTCAAAGCGAAGCTCCAGGAGCTGGAAGCCGCGTGCTCAAAGAAAAAAACGCTCGCCGCCGAGATCCCGGAGCGGGAGGAAAAGCGGAAAAGATGCGCCGAGGGCGTCGCCGAGCGGGAGAGCACCGCCGCGGCAAACGACTCCGTGCTCGCCGCAAAAGAGGAGCGGATCCAAAAACTCGCCGCGGGGCTCGCGTTCCCTTCGGAAACGGAGGCGCAAAAGCGGCTCGCCGAATGGAACGCGCAGCAGACCGCCGCCGCGGAGGAACTGGAGGGCGCCCGGCTCGCGAAAGAGACGCTCGCCCGGACGCTCGCGGAGAAGCAGGCGGCCTCGGCGGCGCTCAAAAAGCAGCTCTCCGGCAAGGAACCGACCGATCTTGCCACGCTGGAGGAGGGGATCGTCTCCCTGCGGAAAGAAAAGGGGTCTCTCTCCGAGGCGAGGGACGGAGCGGTCGCCCGTTTTCACACAAACCGGGGCCTCGGCGAATCCCTGCGCGCGCTCTGCTCGCAGTTTCACGAGGCGGAGCGCCGCGTCGCCATGCTGAGCGCGCTCTCCGGCACCGCGAACGGGACGGTGAGCGGCAAGGAGAAGGTCACGCTGGAGACCTACGTCCAGACGGCGTATTTCGATAAAGTCATCGCCCGCGCCAACATCCGGCTGATGCAGATGACCGACGGGCAATACGAACTCGCGCGGGCGGGCGCCGAAAACCTGATGAGTCAGAGCGGCCTCGGGCTCGAGGTGATCGACCATTACAACGGCACCCGCCGCAGCGCCGCCTCCCTCTCGGGCGGGGAGTCCTTCAAGGCGTCCCTCTCGCTCGCGCTGGGCCTCTCCGACGAGGTGCGTTCCGCCTCCGGCGGCATCCGGCTCGACAGCGTGTTTGTCGACGAAGGCTTCGGCTCGCTGGATGAAAACTCGCTCGAGCAGGCGGTCCGCGCGCTCTGCGGCATCACGGAGAGCGGCCGGATCGTCGGCATCATCTCGCACGTGGAGGAACTGAAGGATAAGATCGACCGGCAGATCGTCGTGCGCAAGAAGCGCAGCGGCGGCAGCGCGGTGGAGATTGTCGTCTGAGGCGGCGCCCCCGCGCCGCCCGGCGTGTCCATGCGGCTTTCTTACTCAGCGCAGAAGCGCCTGCGGGTGGGTACTCATTACCGTCGGTGTAAGCCCCCGACGCCCGCCGCCCGGCGTGTCCATGCGGCTTTCTTACTCAGCGCGCGGAAGCGCCTGCGGGTGGGTACTCATTACCGTCGGTGTAAGCCCCCGCCGCCCGCCGCCCGGCGTGTCCACATGGCGCCCAACGAGCCGAGATATACGGATAAAAAGAACCGCCGGATTCCCACCCGGCGGCTTTTCTTACGTTTTTTCCGGAGATCGGAATCAGCCCGGAGGCCAGCCGAGTTCCCGGCCGCCCAGCACATGGAAGTGCAGGTGCGGCACGGACTGTCCGGCGTCCTCGCCGCAGTTGGTGACGACGCGGAAGCTCTCCATGCCCTGTTCCCTGCACAGGCGGGCGATCACTTCATAGATATAGGCGACCGTGCCGCTGTTTTCCGGCGTGATCGCGTCGGCGCCGTGGATGTGCGCCTTCGGGATCACGAGGAAATGGACGGGCGCCTGCGGGTGGATGTCGTAAAAGGCGAGGACCCGTTCGTCCTCATAGAGCTTGTCGCTCGGGATCTCGCCCGCGGCGATCTTGCAAAATAAGCAGTCCTCCATTCGGATTCTCCTTTCTCCGGCAGCGCCGGCGACGATGTTGAAATCTTCTTTTACCGGGGCCCGGCCCGCCCGCGAGGGGCGACCTTTCCGATTCTTTGTGAATTTGGCATAGCGCCGGTTTCAACTTGAGCCCCCGCTCGAGGGACAACTTGAGCATCGTTTCGCTTTCGGCAGAACGCACCGTGTTTCAATTCATGCCCCTGCGCGAGGGGCGACATACACCGTATCCTCCACCTTGCACGGCGGCACGTTTCAATTCACGCCTTTGCGCGAAATCAACCGGTCCCCGGGAATTTATTTATTCAGCAGCAGCGTCTCGACGACCTCCGCCGCGGAGGCGAGGGCCTCGGCGACGAGCTCGGGCTTCCCGCCGCCCATCGCGCCGTCGGGCCGCCCGCCGCCGGAGCCGCCGCACATCGAGGCGATCTCGCGCACGATCTTGCCCGCGTTGGCCCCGGCTTTCAGCGCGCCGATGCCGCAGACGACGTAAATCGCGGCCTTCTCCCCGTTGACGGAGAACAGCACGGCGACGGCGTTTTCGGACTTGAATTTGATGTGGTCGCCCATGATGCGCAGGCTGTCCGGCAGCACGTCCTCGAGCTTCGCGGCGATAAATTTGAGCCCCGCGACGTCCGTCGCGCCGGCGATCAGGGTCTCGACGCGCAGCTCGGCGAGCTTGTCGTTGAGGGCACCGATCTGCCTCTCGCGGCTGTGCAGCTCGGAGACGAGCGCCGCGACCTTGGCCGGGATCTCGGAGAGGCCGTTGACCTTGAGCATGGCGGCGGTCTCGCCCATCATGGCGTTCATCTGATCCATATATTCGAGCACGCCGGTGCCGGTCGTGGCCTCGATCCTTCTGACGCCGGCGGCCACGGAGGTCTCGGTAAGGATCTTAAAAAGCCCGATGCGGCTGGTGTTTTCGATGTGCGTGCCGCCGCAGAACTCGATCGAACGCCCGGAGATGTTGATGACGCGCACGACGTCGCCGTATTTTTCGCCAAAGAGGGCCGTCGCGCCGATTTTTTTGGCCTCCTCGACCGGCATCTCGCTGATGTCGACGTCGAGGGCCTGCAAGATCATGTCGTTGACGATGTCCTCGGTCTCCTTGATCTCCTCCGCGGTCATCGCGGAGAAATGGGTGAAGTCGAAGCGGCAGCGGTGCTCGTCCACAAAGGAGCCGGCCTGATGGACGTGCTCGCCGAGCACCTCCCTAAGGGCCTTCTGAAGCAGGTGGCAGGACGTGTGGTTGCGCATGGTGGCGCGGCGGATGGCTTCGTTAAGCCGCGCGCGGACCTCGCCGCCCTTGCGCAAGGAGCCGCTCTGCATGACGCCGACGTGCATGGTCTGGCCGGTCGGGGAGCGCTTGCAGTCGGTGACGGTAAAGGTGGAGGCGCCGTCGGAGATCGCGCCCCGGTCGCCGACCTGACCGCCCATCTCGGCGTAGAAAGGCGTGCAGTCGAGCACGACCGCGCCCTCCTCGCCTGCGTGGAGCTCGTCGGCGAGCTCACCGTCCTTGAGAATCGCGAGGACCCGGGCCGCGCTGTCCATGCGGTCATAGCCGACAAATTTCGTCTTCTGGGAGCCGAGCGCGGCGAGCGCGTCGTCCACCCAGCTCACGCCGTTGGTCGAGGCTCTGGCGCTGCGGGCCGTCTGCTTCTGGTTGTCCATCAGGGCATTGAAGCCCTCTTTATCCACGGTGACGCCCTTTTCCGCGAGGATGTCCTCGGTCAGGTCGAGCGGGA
>CAZAAR010000050.1:0-11954 GCA_964483415.1 uncultured Oscillospiraceae bacterium | reverse complement strand
TCGGTCAGGCCGTCGCATTTGAGGTCCATCTGGATGGCGGTGATGCCGTCCTTGGTGCCCGCGACCTTGAAATCCATGTCGCCGAAGAAATCCTCGAGCCCCTGAATGTCGACCATGGTCATCCAGCGCCCGCCCTCGGTGACAAGGCCGCAGGAGATGCCGGCGACCGGCTTTTTGATCGGGACGCCCGCGTCCATCAGGGCGAGGGTGGAGCCGCAGACCGCGCCCTGGCTCGTGGAGCCGTTGGAGGAGAGCACCTCGGAGACCATGCGGATGGTATAAGGGAACTCGTCGACGGAGGGGATGACCGGCTCGAGGGCCTTCTCCGCGAGGGCGCCGTGGCCGATCTCGCGGCGGCCGGGGCCTCTGGAGGGCCGGGTCTCGCCGACCGTATAGGACGGCATATTGTACTGATGGATATAGCGCTTGCTGGTGACGCCGTCGATGCCGTCAAGATCCTGCGCGTCGCTGACAAGGCCGAGCGTCGCGATGGAGAGGACCTGGGTCTGGCCTCTGGTGAACAGGCCGGAGCCGTGCGTCCTCGGCAGCAGGCCGACCTCGGCGTCGAGCGGGCGGATCTCGTCGAGCGCGCGGCCGTCGGCGCGCTTGCCCTCGTCGAGGAACCAGCGGCGGACGACGTATTTCTGAAGCTTGTACATGGCCTCGTCAAGCTTCGCGGCGCTGTCGGGATAGACCGCGTCGAATTTCTCGTGGACGGAGGCGACGACCGGGGCGAGGTTCGCGTCGCGCTCTTTTTTATCGTTGGTGGAGAGCGCCCGGCGGACGTCCTCTATGGCGAACTCCCTGACGGCCTCGAACATCTCGGCCGGGACCTCGATGGACTGGAACGTGAACTTCGGCTTGCCGATCTCATTAACGATGCCGCTGATGAAAGCGACGAGCTTCTGATTTTCTTTATGGGCGGCGAGTATCGCTTTGAGCATCGTGTCGTTGTCAACCTCGTTGGCGCTGGCCTCGATCATCACGACCTTCTCGGCGGTGGAGGAGACGATCAGATGCAGATCGGAGGCGGCGTCCTGCTCCGCGGTCGGGTTCAGGACGATCTCGCCGTCGACAAGGCCGGCCGCGCACCCGGCGATCGGGCCGTTCCACGGGATGTCGGAGATCGCGACGGCCATGGACGCGCCGTTCATGCCGCAGATGGCGTAGGGGTTGTCCGGGTCGACGGACAGGGCGCTCATCACGACCGAGCAGTCGTTGCGCATATCCTTGGGGAAGAGCGGGCGCAGCGGGCGGTCGATGACGCGGGAATCGAGCATCGCGCGGTCGGTCGGGCGGCCCTCCCTCCTCGGGTAGGAGCCGGGGATGTGGCCCACGGAATAGAGCTTCTCGTCAAAATCGACCGAGAGCGGGAAATAGTCGATGCCGTCGCGCGGGGCCGCGGAGGCCGTGGCGTTGCACAGCACGACGGTCTCGCCGTAGCGCACGAGGACGGACGCGCCGGCGAGGGCGCAGAGCTTTCCGGTCTCGAAGGTCATCTTTCTTCCGGCGAATTCCGTCTCATACACGCGGTAATTTTCAAACATAAAATAAATCCTCCGTTTCATCTTTGCACGCAGCAAAAACAAAGCGGAGGCGGGAATGAGCAATTAATCCGGGATCCGGGCGGCCGGGTCCTCGATTCACTGCTTATTTCCGACGTCTGCCGTTTTATGCCGCTGTGGTTTTTGGGTTTCGGGCTTATATTCTCAAAGAAGTCAGGCGGGAAACACCCGCCTGACTTCGCAGAGACAGGGTTATTTACGAATGCCGAGTTTCGCGATGATCGCGCGGTAACGCTCGATATCCTTTTTTTGCAGATAGTTGAGCATGTTTCTGCGGCGGCCGACCATCTTGAGCAGGCCGCGGCGGGAATGGTTGTCTTTTTTGTGGATCTTCAGGTGCTCGTTGAGGTCGTTGATCCTCTTGGTCAGGATGGCGATCTGGACCTCCGGGGAACCGGTGTCGTTATCGGCGAGGCGGTTCTCCTCGATGATTGTGGATTTTTGCTCTTTGCGAAGCATGTTTTCACCTCATACATAAATTCCCCTGTCTCAGCAGCGGGCCGGTGAGCGCCGCGCGTATCCCGAAGGACTGACATAGCGGCAATATCCCGGAGCCGGGAGCGGGTTTTGGGCGGGTCTTCCGAAGACCGGCGTGGATGATTATATCATAGTCTGCCAACTTTGTAAAGGAAAAATCCTTTCGGGCTCAAAAAAATCCCATTTTTCGGACCTCAAAAAATTTTTCCCGGCCCGGACCCGGAAAATCCGCCCATGCCTATTTTTCGCCCAGCAGGGCGAGCAGGGCCTCCCCGTAGGTGTCGAGCCAGCCCTTCGCCTCGCCCTCCGCCTTCGAGGCGTCGGCGGCGATGTGCGCGAAAAGCTCGACCTCGGAGCGGAAGGTCCTCTCCTCCCGCAGGTAGGAGAGGAAAAACACCGGTACGCGCACGCCGTAGAGATCGCCGCTCCAGCCGATCAGGTGCGTCTCGGCCATGACGGCGCGGCCCTCCGAGACGGTGGGTTTGACGCCGACATCGGTCGCCGCGGGCCAGAGCTTTCCGCCGACCAGGGCGGCCGCGGCGTAGACGCCGAACTTCGGCACGCAGTAGCCCGCCGGGATCGGCTGGTTGATCGTGGGCAGGTCGTAGGCGCTGCCGAGGCGCTCCCCGCAGACGACGGGCCGGTCGATCACAAAGGGGTACCCCGCGAGCCGGAACGCCGTGCGGGTGTCCCCGCCCGCGACGGCCTCGCGGATCCGCGTCGCGGAGATCGGCAGGCCCATGTCGTCGATCTCCTCGATGACCGTGAGCGCCATGCCGTTTTCCCGGCAGAGCGCCGCCAGCTCCGGGGCGCCGCAGGAGGCGCCTCTCCCGAAGCGGAAATCATACCCGACGAACACCTTTTTCGCGTGGAGGCGCTCCCCGAGCACCCGGCGGACAAATTCCTCCCCGCCGAGCTCCCGCACCGAAGCGAACTCCGGCGCGTAGCAGTGCCGGATGCCGCAGCCCGCCATCAGCCGGTATTTCATCTCCGGCGAAAGCAGCCGGGCGGCCCCGGCCTTCCGCTCCGGGATCCCGCCGTTCGAGAAGGTGAATACCCACGGCTCCAGACCGGCCCCGGAGGCCGCCTCCAGAATCTTGCGGTGCGCCCGGTGGACGCCGTCGAAGATGCCCAGCGCCACGGCGGTTTCGCCCTCCGGCGGCTCCGTCGTCAGAAACTCATTCCTCATTCTCGTCCCCGTCCTCATCGTAGAATACGTCGTCGAGATACAGCCCCTCCGCCCGCGCGGTCTTGCCCGCGCGCTTCCGGTCCCGCGAAGCAAGGATCTCCGGCAGCGCGTCGGGCGCGATCTTTCCGTCGTTCACCGCGAGCAGGGTGCCCGCCATGATCCGGACCATGTTGTATAAAAACCCGTCCCCGGCGACCGAAAAGGTCACAAGATGCCCCTCCCGCGCGACGGAACAGCCGTAGACCTCCCTCGTGCAGTCCCGCTGATCGTTCTTCGCGCCCGCGAAGGCCGAAAAATCGTGCTTCCCGATGAAATCCGTGCAGACGGCGTCCAGCAGGTACTCGTCCACCGGTTTCGGGTGGTGGAGCGCGAGCCCCCTCAAAAATGGGCTCATATAGGGCGCGTCCCAGATTTTATAAATATACCGCTTGCCCTTGCAGGAATAGCGGGCGTGGAATTCCTCCGGCACCTCTTTGCAGGAACAGACCGCGATGTCGTCGGGCAGCAGGGCGTCGAGCCCCCGCGCGATCCGCGCGCACCGCTCCGGGTTCTCCGTATGGAAGCTCACGCAGTATTTATTGGCGTGCACCCCGGCGTCGGTGCGGGAGCAGCCCTTGACGTCCGGGCGCTCGCCCAAGAGCGTCTCCATCGCGTCCTGCAAGACCTCGCAGACCGTGACGGCATTCTTCTGCACCTGAAAGCCGTGGTAATTCGTGCCCTTATAAGAGAGCGTCAAAAGCAGGTTTCTCATGCGCGAAAAATCCCCTCGTCTTCAGAGTTTCAGGATCGGCGGGCCGTAGAGGTTGAGCAAAACGACGCCCGCGAAGCCCAGCGCGACGAACGCGGCCGCGATCCAGTCCAGCGGGCCCAGCGCGAGCTGCTTCATGCGGGTGCGGCCCTCGCCGCCCCGGTAGCAGCGGCACTCCATCGCGAGGGCGAGCTCGTCCGCCCGGCGAAACGCCGAGACGAAGAGCGGGATCAGGATCGGCACAAGCGCCCTCGCGCGCTGGAGGACGGTTCCGGACTCCATGTCCGCGCCGCGCGCCTTCTGCGCCGCCATGATCTTACCGGTCTCCTCGATCAGCGTCGGGATGAAACGCAACGCGATCGTCATCATCATCGCGAGCTCGTGCACCGGCACCTTGACCGCCGAGAGCGGCCGCATCAGGCGCTCGAGACCGTCGGTCAGCGCGATCGGCGAGGTGGTGTAGGTTAAGAGCGAGCTGCCCACGATCAGGCAGAGGATGCGCACGCACATCAGCCCCGCCGTCAGCAGGCCCTCTTTCGTGATTTTAATAAAATAGAACGTCCAGAGCGGCTCGCCCTCGATGAAGAGGACGTTGAGCGCCGCCGTAAACACGATGATCGGCACGACCGGCTTCATGGATTTAAAGATGAGCTTCGCCGGCAGCTTCGCGAGCATGTAAAACAGGACGACGAACAGGACCCCGACCGTGAGCGGGATCATGCCGTCCGCCACGAACAGCATCGTGAGATATACGAGCGTCAGGATCAGCTTGACGCGCGGGTCAAGGCGGTGGATCACCGAGGTCCCGGGATAATACTGCCCGAACGTGATGTCTCTGAGCATCAGACGCCGCCCCCTTCCCTGAGAAGGCCAAGGACGGCCTCTTTCGCCTCGGCGACCGTCAGCACGCTTCCGGGCACCGGGATGCCGAGCTTGGCGAGCCCGGCGAAGACGCGGCTGATCTGCGGCACCTCGAGGCCCATGCCCTCGAGCTCCGCGACGCGGCCGAAGATCTCCCTTGTGGTGCCGTACATCGCGGCGCGCCCGTGGTCGAGGATCAGCACGTGGTCCGCGAAGCGCGCGACGTCCTCCATCGAGTGGGAGACTAAAATGACCGTCGCGTGATACCGGCCGTGGTACTCCGCGATCTCGCCTAAGATCCGCTCGCGGCCCCGCGGGTCGAGGCCCGCGGTGGGCTCGTCCAGAATCAGGACCTCCGGGCGCATCGCGAGGACCCCCGCGATGGCGGCCCTGCGCTTCTCTCCGCCGGAGAGCTCAAACGGCGATTTGTCAAGATACTGCTCGGGCAGGCCGACGAGCTGCGCCGCCTCGAGCACGCGCTCCTCGATCTCCGGCTCGGAGAGGCCCATGTTTCGCGGGCCGAAGGCGATGTCCTTGCGCACCGTCTCCTCAAAGAGCTGATATTCGGGGTACTGGAACACGAGCCCGACCTTGAAACGGAAGCGGCGGATCTTTTTGGGCTCGGCCCAGATGTCCTCTCCGCCGATATAGACTTTTCCAGAATCCGGCTTCAGTAAGCCGTTTAAATGCTGGATCAGCGTCGATTTTCCGGAGCCGGTGTGCCCGATGAGGCCGAGAAACGTGCCCTCCTCCACCGAGACGCTGACGTGGTCGAGCGCGGCGCTCTCAAACGGCATGCCCGCGGAGTAGGTGTAGCAGAGGTCCTCGGTGCGGATCATCTCGCTCATGCGCCCGCCCCCTTTCCGAAGAGGGCCGCGATGGCGTCGATGCATTCCCGCTCGGTGAGCACGCCCTCGGGCAGCGGGAGGCCCGCGAGCCTAAGCTCATGGCAAAGCTGCGCCGCCTGCGGGACGTCGAGCCCGTGCCCCCGCAGCAGCTCGACCTGCGAGAACACCTCTTTCGGCGCGCCGTCGAGCAAAATCTTGCCGTCGTCGAGCACGACGACCCTGCCGCACAGGGCGGCCTCGTCCATATAATGCGTGATGAGCACGACCGTGATGCCGAACTCCTCGTTGAGCTGCCGGATGGTGCTCATGACCTCGTTTCTGCCCTTCGGGTCGAGCATGGCGGTCGGCTCGTCGAGCACGACGCATTTGGGCCGCATCGCGATGATGCCCGCGATGGCGACGCGCTGCTTCTGCCCGCCCGAGAGCTGGTACGGCGCGCGCTCGCGGTAATCGTACATGCCGGCCTTGCGCAAGGCGTCGTCCACCCGCCGCCGGATCTCTTTGGGCGGCACGCCGAGGTTTTCGAGCGCGAAGGCCACGTCCTCCTCGACCACGGTGGCGACGATCTGGTTGTCCGGGTTCTGGAACACCATGCCGACCTCCTGCCGGATCTCGTAGAGCTTCTCCTCGGAGGCCGTGTCCATGCCGTCCACCGTGACCTTGCCGGAGGCCGGGATCAAAATCGAGTTAAAATGCTTGGCGAGCGTCGATTTGCCCGAGCCGTTGTGCCCGAGCACCGCGACGATCTCGCCCTCGCAGATCGACATGCTGACGCCGTCCAGAACCAAGGGCGGGATCATCCCGTCGTAGCTCGGATAGGCGTAGCTGATGTTTTCCGCTTCAATAAACCTTTTTTTCGGCATCTTTTATCCTTTTAAAATTTATTCTTCGCGCCGGTTCAGCCAGCGGACGGTCTTTTCCGCAAAGGTGAAACCGAGCTTTTTTTGGAGCGCGAGCGAGGCCCCGTTCCCGACGACGACATGGCCGTAGGGGAGAAAGCCCTTTTCGAGCATCCGGTTCGCCATCGCGCACTCTAAGGCCGAGGCGACGCCCATCCTGCGGTACTCCGGGAAGACCTCCAGAAGACCCATCGAGCCCTCCCCGTGCACGCCGATGAAACCCGCGCACGTCCCGTCAAAATAGGCCCCGATCATGCCGTACTCGAGGCGGCCCGCGATGTAAGCCCGGTCGCCGTCGGCGTGCGTGTATTTTTCCATCACCATGTCGAGCGAATCCATACCGAGGTCCCGCAGCTCCATGCCCTCGGGCAAAACGACCGGCAGCGGCTCCGACCCGAAGTAGGCGCCCTGCCAGCAGTGCAGCTCCTCGCAGGGCCCAAAGCGCCGGGCAATCGGCTCCACGCAAAAATCCTGATGGATCAAAAAGAGCTCCGGGATTTCCACAAGATCGAGCATTTTCTCCGCGGCCTCCGGCGTCTCGGCGGTGAGCCAGTGCATATCGCCGCCCTTTACGCGCAGAAGGACGCCGTCCTCCTCCGCGTAGGCGGTCTCGATCCGTTCGTCGCGCAGCGCGCCCAGCATATCCGCATAAAAGTATGGGTCGGCGGACAGTTCCTCCAAAATTTCTTCTTTTGCCAGCACCCTCAGCGCCCCGCTTTCCAGAGCGCGGTGGAGCCGCAGGGCAGCGCCATGCCGGTCTCCTTGACCGGGAGGCCGATCTCGCCGGACTCGAGGCTCCCGCCGAAGCTCCTCAGATGCGCGCCGAGCACGTATTCCATAGCAGAGGCGGAGAGGCCGGTCGTATAGGAATTGAGCATTACGAAAAGCGGCTGCTCGGTCAGCGCGCCCTTGCAGAGCGCCACAAGGCCGTAGATCTGATCCTCGAGCTTCCAGACCTCGCCGGCGGGGCCCCTGCCGTAGGAGGGCGGGTCGAGGATGATCGCGTCGTAGAAGCTGCCGCGGCGGATCTCGCGCTCGACAAATTTCGCGCAGTCGTCGACGATCCAGCGTATAGGTTTATCGTCCAGCTTCGAGAGCGCGGCGTTTTCCCGCGCCCAGCGCGCCATGCCCTTGGCCGCGTCCACGTGGCAGACCGAGGCCCCGGCCTCGGCCGCGGCGAGCGTCGCCGCGCCGGTGTAGGCAAAGAGGTTGAGCACCCGGATATTCCGCCCGGCGCCCCGGATCAGCTCCCCTGCGCCGTCCCAGTTGACCGCCTGCTCGGGAAAGAGGCCGGTGTGCTTAAATCCGGTCGGGCTGATGCGGAAACGCAGGTTTTTATACCCGATCTCCCACGCCTCCGGGAGCTCGCGGCGGAATTCCCAGCGGCCGCCGCCCGCGCTGCTGCGCAGATAACGGGCGTCCGCCTTCTCCCAGAGCGGGTTTTCCCTCGGCGTATCCCAGACGACCTGCGGGTCGGGCCGGATCAGCACATAGCCGCCCCACCGCTCCAGGCGCTCGCCGCCCGAGCAGTCGAGAAGTTCATAATCTTTCCAATCTTTACTAAAGCGCATAGTACCTCATTTCAGCAGGTCCGCCAGCGTGCGCGCGCATTCCTCGGCCAGAAGCGTGATGCGTTCCTCGTTCTTTCCCTCCGCCATGATGCGGATCAGCGGCTCGGTGCCGGAGGCGCGGACCAGGATGCGGCCCTCCCCCCGCAGGCGCTCCTGCTGGATGTCGATATAGGATTTTACTTCCGGGTCGGAGAGGCGCGCCTTCATCTCCTGCGTCGCGTGGATATTGATGATGACCTGCGGATAGACCGTCATCAGGGATTTGAGTTCCGAGGCCTTTTGGCCGGATTTCGCCAGCGTCTCCGCGAGCAAAAGCCCGGTGAGCTGGCCGTCGCCGGTCGGCATGTAATCGAGCAGGATGACGTGGCCGGACTGCTCGCCGCCGAGGCTGTACCCATGCTCGAGCATGGATTCCAGCACATACCGGTCGCCGACCTTCGTCGGATCGCAGCCGAGGCCCCGCTCCTCCGCGAACTGGAACAGGCCCATATTGCTCATGACGGTCGGGACGAACGCGCGGCTCGCGAGCCTGCCCTCCCGGTCGAAACGGTCGGCCAGAATCGCGAGGATGTGGTCGCCGCTTATAAGCTCGCCGTTTTCGTCGATGGCGAGGCAGCGGTCGGCGTCGCCGTCAAAGGCCACGCCGAGGTCGAAGCCGTTTTCTTTCACAAACGCGCCGAGGCCCTCGATGTGCAGGGAGCCGCAGTTTTCGTTGACGTTGACGCCGTCCGGCTCATGGCTCAAATAGGCGGCCTCCGCGCCCTTTTCATTGAAAATCATCTCCGCCGTCCGGGTGGCCGCGCCGTTCGCGCAGTCGACGGCGATTTTGAGACCGTCGAGCCGCCCGGCCGCCGAGGCGATATAGTCTCCGTACATCCTCGCCGCCAGCGGGTTCTCGCTGAGGCGGCCGATGTGCTCGCCGGCGGCCTTCGGGTACGTCCCGTCCTCGGAGAGGACCGCCTCCTCGATCGCGTCCTGCTGGGCGTCCGTGAATTTTAGGCCCTCCGCGTTAAAGAGCTTGATGCCGTTATACATAAACGGGTTGTGAGAGGCCGTGACCATCACGCCGGCGTCCGCGCCGAGCTTTTTGACCAGATACGCCACCGCGGGCGTCGCGACGACGCCGAGCTTGACGGTATCCGCCCCCGCCGAGGTCAAACCCGCGCAGACCGCCGATTCCAGCATCCCGCCGGAGATCCGCGTGTCGCGGCCCACCAGAAAGACGGGCGCTTTTCCTTTTACTTTAAACGCTTCCCGCGCCGCCGCGCCGGCAAGCGACATCGCGAGCTCCGGCGTCAGCTTTTCGTTCGCGATTCCGCGCACGCCGTCCGTACCAAACAGGGTTCCCATCTATCAATCCTCCAAACTGATTTGATCGAGTTCTTCCGCCGGGCCCGCGGGTTCCGCGGGCTGCGGCGACGCGGGGGTGAGGCCGAGATGCTCGCAGGCCCGCGCCGTCGCGCAGCGGCCCCTCGGCGTCCGGTTGAGAAATCCGATCTGCATGAGATACGGCTCATAGACGTCCTCGATGGTGACGGTCTCCTCGCCGATGGCGGCGGCCAAGGTCTCCAAGCCGACCGGACCGCCGTTATAATTTTGAATCATAATTTCCAGCATCCGGCGGTCGATGGAATCGAGGCCGAGCCCGTCGACCTCCAGCCGGGAAAGCGCCGCCGAGGCGATCTCATTGGTGATTTTGCCGTCGCCCATGACCTGCGCGAAATCGCGGACCCGCTTCAAAAACCGGTTGACGATGCGCGGCGTGCCGCGGCTTCTTCGGGCGAGCTCGTAAGCGCCCTCCCGATCACATTCTATGCCGAGAATATCCGCGCTGCGCAGCGCGATCGTGCAAAGATCCTCCGGGGCGTAGAGCTCGAGCCGCGCGATCACGCCGAAGCGGTCCCGCAGCGGCGCGGAGAGCTGCCCGGCCCGCGTCGTCGCGCCGATCAGCGTAAACCGCGGCAGGTCGATGCGGATCGAGCGGGCGGAGGGGCCTTTCCCGATGATAATATCCAAGGCGTAGTCCTCCATCGCCGGATAGAGCACCTCCTCGACCGCGCGGTTGATGCGGTGGATCTCGTCGATGAAGAGGACGTCGTTCTCGTTGAGGTTCGTCAGGAGCGCCGCGAGGTCGCCGGGGCGCTCGATGGCCGGGCCGCTCGTGATGCGAAAGCCGACGCCCATCTCGTTGGCGATGATGCCCGCGAGCGTCGTCTTGCCAAGCCCCGGCGGGCCGTAGAGCAGCACGTGGTCCAGAGGGTCCCCGCGCTGCTTCGCCGCCCGGATGTAGACCGCCATATTCTCCTTCGCCTTGGTCTGGCCGATATATTCATTGAGCGTCCTCGGGCGCAGGTCAAACTCCGCGTCCCGGTCGAGCGGGGCCTCCTCGGGCGTGACGATGCGGTTTTCGAAATCAATTTCGTTATGGAGCAAGGTTTCCTCCTTATCTCGCCGCGAGCGACCGCAGGGCGGCTTTGATCATATCCTCCACCGACATCTCCTGCGGCAGCCTGCCGACGGCGGCCGCTGCTTCGGAGGGGCTGTACCCCAGCGCGCCCATCGCCGCGACCGCCTCGGCCGCGTTGCCCTTGATCTGGGCCGCAGGCCCGGACGCTTCCCCGAACCCGTACGCCGCGCCCGTGAGCCCGCCGATCATTTTATCCTTGAGTTCCAGCACAATGCGCTGGGCCGCCTTCGGCCCGATGCCCTTGGCGCGGGTCAGGGTCTTTATGTCGCCGGAGGCGATCGCCAAAGCGAGGGCGTCCGGCGTGAAGTCCGAGAGGACCGAGAGCGCCGCCTTCGGCCCGACGCCGGAGACGCCGGTCAAAAGTAAAAAACAGTCTTTCTCGGCCCGGTCGAAAAAGCCGTAGAGGTCGACGCCGTCCTGCGTCACGTTGAGGTAAGTGTAAACGAAGGCCTCCGAGCCCTTCGGCGGCAACTGCGAAAGCGTCGTCACCGAGGCCTTGCACAGATACCCCACGCCGCCGCACTCGACGACGAAAAAGCCGTCCTCGATACGGCGGATCCTCCCGCTGAGGCTGTAAATCATCGGGCCGCCTCCTTGTTTTTGATATCGTAAAGCAGGGACCCGGCCGAGTAGCCGTGGCAGATCGCGGCGGCCAAAGCGTCGGCGGTGTCGTCCGGCTTCGGGACGGATTCGAGCTTCAGGATCGTCTTGACCATCTCCATGACCTGCCTTTTTTCCGCGCGGCCGTAGCCCACGAGGGACTGCTTGATCTGGAGCGGCGTGTACTCGTAGATCGGGACCCCGGCCTGCGCCGCCGCGAGCAGCACGACGCCCCTTGCCTCGGCCACCGCGATGGCGGTCTTCTGGTTGCTGTTGAAGTAGAGCTTCTCGACGCTCACGGCGTCGGGCCGGAGCTCGGCGATCACCGCGGTCAGGTCCCCGTAGATGATTTTGAGGCGCTCGTGGAACGGCATGTCCGCCGGCGTCTCGATCGCGCCATAGCGCACGGGGCGGAATTTATTCTTTTCGTAATCCAGCACGCCGACGCCCACGATGGCGTAGCCCGGGTCAATGCCGAGAATCCGCAAGCTGTCATCTCCCCCGCAAAAGAGCCTATTTATATTTTATTATAGCACGGCGCCCCGCCCTTTACAATTCAAAATCTGAAGACGCGGGAGGCCGGTATTCGGGCGCGCGGCGGGCATAAAAAAACACCCGCCGGGGCGGGTGTTTTTTTGGTGGACGATGAGGAACTCGAATCCCCGACCTTCCGCACGTCAAGCGGAAGCTCTACCAGCTGAGCTAATCGTCCAAATTTCAGTGCGTTTA
>CAZAAR010000049.1:0-12172 GCA_964483415.1 uncultured Oscillospiraceae bacterium | reverse complement strand
CCATCTGACGCAGGGTGTCCGTGTCGTTGGAATAGCGGGACATCAGCTCGCCGTGGGAATGGGTGTCGTAATAGTTCATCGGCAGGTCCTGCATATGGGTGAACATGTCGACGCGCACCTCGCGCAAGACGCCGGTGGAGATCGTGACCATCAGCCGGTTGGAGAGGAACGTGCAGAAGGCCCCGACGGCGTAGATCCCCGCGAGCAGCAGGATGATCCGCGCAAAGCCCGTGAAATCCACATTTTTCTGCCCGATGAAGGGCACGATATATTCATTGAGTATCGGCTTCATAAAGTAATTCCCGACCACGGCCGCAAGCGTGCTGAGCAGCATGGCGACCGCGACGAGGACAAGCCTGCCCTTGTAATTCTTCAGGTAGCCGAGGATGCGCAGGAGCGTCTTTTTCGCGTCCTTGGCGCGCGCGTATTTCGTATCATGACGGGGAGCGGGCATCTCAGTCATCCCCTTTCTGCTGGGATTCATAGACTTCGCGGTAGATCGGGCTGCGGGCGAGCAGCTCGGCGTGGGTCCCGCAGTCCGCGACCTTTCCGTTCTCGAGGATGACGATGCGGTCCGCGTCCATCACGGAGGCGATCCGCTGCGCGATGATGATAACGGTCATATCCGCGCGTTTCTCGCGAAACGCCGCGCGGATCTTCGCGTCGGTCGCGGTGTCGACGGCCGAGGTGCTGTCGTCAAGGATCAGGATCTTGGGTTTGGCGAGCAGGGCTCTCGCGATACAGAGGCGCTGCTTCTGGCCGCCCGAGACGTTGACGCCGCCCTGCCCGAGCACGGTGTCGTACCCCTCCGGGAAGGAGAGGATGAAGTCGTGGGCCTGCGCGGACCTCGCGGCCTCAAAAAGCGCCTCGTCGGAGGCGTCCGGATCGCCCCATTTGAGGTTTTCGCGGATCGTGCCCGAGAAGAGGACGTTTTTTTGCAGCACCATCGCGACCGCCGAACGCAGGTGATCGAGCTTATAGTCCCGCACGTCGCGCCCGCCGACCCGTACGCTGCCGTCCGTGACGTCGTAAAGCCGCGGAATCAGTTGGACGAAGGTCGTCTTGGACGACCCGGTGCCGCCGATCACGCCGACCGTCTCGCCCGAGCGGATCGAGAGGTCGACGCCCGCGAGCGTCAGGTTCTCCGGGTCCCTGCCGTAAGAGAAATCCACATGGTCGAAAACGACGGAGCCGTCCCCGGGCAAAAGCGCCGGGTCGGCGCCGTCGTCCCTGATGTCGAGCTGTTCGTCGAGCACCTCGATCACGCGCCGGGCGGAGGCCCGCGAGAGCACCAGGTTCACGAAGACCATCGCGATCATGATCAGCGACATCAGGATCTGGCCGACGTAGGTCGTGAAGCTGATGAGCTCGCCGATCAGCATCCGGCCCTCGATGACGGAATGCCCGCCGAACCAGAAGATCGACAGGATGCAGGCGTACATGGCCACCGTCATCAGCGGCATCGAGAAGACGATGAGATTCTCAGCCTTGCGCTGGGCGGCGCGCAGATCGTCGGCCGAGGCGATGAATTTTTCGTTCTCAAAATCCTTGCGCACAAACGCCTTGATCACGCGGATGCCGATCAGCTCCTCCTGTACGGAGGCGTTCATCGCGTCGTATTTTTTGAGCATCTTCGTGAAGAGCGGATGCGCCTTTGACATGAAGAAGGCGAGCAGGACCCCCATCGCCGGGATGACGATCAAAAAGACCGAGGCGAGTTCCGCGTTCATCACGATGGTGATCGCGAGCGCGGAGATCAGCATCACCGGCGCGCGGAACATGATGCGCATCATATCCATGGCGGCGTTCTGCACGTTGGTGACGTCCGCGGTCATGCGCGTGACGAGCGAGGCGGTGTTAAAGTGGTCGGCGTTGGCGAAGGAGAAATCCTGAATCTTGTTAAAGAGAGCCTTGCGCAGGTTGCAGGCGAAGCCCGTCCCGGCGGTGGCCGAGAATTTGCCGGAGAGGGCGCCGCTCGCCATTGAGAGCAGGGCCATCCCCACCATGATGCCGCCGAGCTTCATGACATAGGCGACGTCGCGGTTTGCGATGCCCACGTCGACGATCTTGGCCATCAGAAAGGGGATCAGGATCTCGATGAACACCTCAAAGATGACGGCGACCGGCGCGAGCGCCGCCTCCTTTTTATATCCTTTCAAATAAGGGAACAGTTTTTTAATCATGAGTCACATGTTCGTCCTTTTCGTTTGTAATTTCCGGCCGGAAAGGGAGCGCCGCCTCCGTCTCCGGAGTCCCGGACATCGCGGCGGCGAGGTGGTCGGTGATCTTATTCATCAGGGAGAGCAAGGCCCCCGCCTCCTCCTCCGAGAGACAGCCGAACGCCGCCATGTCGAGCTCGTCGAAATTTTGGCGGAAGGTCCGAGAAATCTCCCGGCCCGCGTCGGTGAGGGAGAGGCGGCTTTTTCGCAGGTTGCCCGGGTCGGCCTCCTTCTTGATAAATCCGGCCTTCTGGAGCCGCTTGACCGAGACCGCCACCGCGGGCGCGGAGACGTTCATGGCCTCCGCGGCCTCCTGCTGCGTGCAGCCGTCGTGCTGCTCCACATACCCGAGCAGCGGGAACTGGCCGAACCGGCAGGAAAAATCGCCGGCAAAGCGCTGGATTTTAATTCTTCGCAGCGTCCAGAACCGATGAAACAGCTCCGCGATGCCGCGAACGTCGCTATACAAGGGATCGCCTCCCATCAAATCATTAACCGGCTAACAGTTAATCGGCTAATAATCAGTATAGAGAGCGTCACAACATTTGTCAACACGGATTTTTAAACGAACCCCACAAACAAAAAAGGAAATTTTTATCAAAAATGTTTATAGACAAATGATTTTTGCCGTGATATAGTAACGGGTAACGCCGATTTCAGAGGAACGGAGAGGGGGCGGGCGCATGATCGGTTTGCTGGCAAAAAAGTGGATCCGGGGCGGCGGGGACGTCGGAAATCCCGACGTGCGCGCGGCCTACGGCTACCTCTGCGGCAATGTGGGCATTTTTCTCAATATTCTGCTTTTCTTCGGAAAATTCGCCGCGGGCATCGCGAGCGGCTCCATCGCCGTGACCGCCGACGCGTTCAACAATCTCTCCGACGCCGGGACCTCGGTCATCACGATGCTCGGCTTCAAGCTCTCCTCCCGCAAGCCGGACACCGAGCACCCCTTCGGGCACGGCCGCCTCGAATACGTCTCCGGGCTTATCGTCTCGCTGCTGATCGTGATGATGGGCGTCGAGCTCGTCAAGAGCTCCATCAAGAAGATCGCCGATCCCGCGGAGGCGGAATATTCGCTCTTCACGTTCGTGATCCTCGGCGTTTCGATCCTCGTGAAATTATATATGTATTATTATAACCACAAGATCGGGAAGCTGATCGGCTCGGCGGCCATGAACGCGACCGCGATGGACAGTTTTTCCGACGCGATCGCCACCTTCGCCGTGCTCGTCTCCTCCGCGGTCGGGATGGTCACCGGCTGGAAGATCGACGGCTGGTGCGGCATCGCTGTGGCGGCGCTGATCGTGCGCGCCGGCGTGATGGCCGCGAAGGGGACCGTCGACCTGCTGCTCGGCACGCCGCCGGACCCGGAATTCGTGCGCCGGATTCAGGAGATCGTGCTCTCCCACGAGGGCATCGTCGGCATCCACGACATGATCGTGCACAACTACGGCCCGGGGCGCGTGATGGTCTCGCTGCACGCCGAGGTGCCCTGCGACGCGGATATCATGGCCGCGCACGACATGATCGACAACATCGAGAAGGACATCCGCGAGGAGATGCGGTGCCTCGCCATCATCCACATGGACCCGGTGGACACCCGCGACGAGCTGACCAACGAGACGAAAGAGAAGGTCCGGGAGCTGGTGAGGATCATCGACGGGCGGCTGACCATCCACGATTTCCGGATGGTCTCGGGCCCGACGCACACGAACGTCATCTTCGACGTGGTCGTCCCGTTCGATCTCAGGATGACCGACGATGAGGTGAAGGCCCGGATCGGCGAGCTGGTCGGCACGCTCGGCAACTACTTCGCGGTCGTGGAGGTCGACAAGGACATCGCCGGCGTCACCAAAGAAACTTAAAGAGCAAAACGCCCGCCGGAAAAACAAACGAGCGCCGCGGCATCATGCCGCGGCGCTCGTTTTATGGACATTCACTTTTCCGAACGGCACCCTTTTGGGGCCGCCCGATGTCACCGGATATAGCCGGAGATCTTCTGCAAATTGTAGTAGACGCCCTCCTCGGCCATCAGCTCCTCGTGGGTGCCCTGCTCGGCGATGCCGTCCCTGGTGAGCACGAGGATGATCTTGGCGCTGCGGATCGTGGAGAGCCGGTGCGCGATCGTGAACACGGTGCGCCCTTTGGAGAGGCGCTCGAGGCTCTGCTGGACCATGTGCTCGCTCTCGTTGTCGAGCGCGGAGGTCGCCTCGTCGAGGATCAGCACCGGCGGGTTTTTTAAGAACACGCGGGCGATGCTGACGCGCTGTTTCTGGCCGCCCGAGAGCTTCACGCCGCGCTCGCCGACGTAGGTGTCGTACCCCTCCGGCAGCGCGGAGATGAACTCGTCGGCGCCCGCGAGCTTCGCGGCCTCGACGACCTCCCCACGCGTCGCGCCCGGCCTGCCGTAGAGGATGTTCTCGTAGACCGAGCCGGAGAACAGGTAGACCTCCTGCTGCACGACGCCGATGTTGGCACGCAGGCTTTTGAGCGTGATCTTGCGGATATCCTTCCCGTCGAGCAGGATGCGCCCGCCGGTGACGTCGTAAAAGCGCGGGATCAGGTTGGAGAGCGTCGTCTTGCCGCCGCCCGAGGGCCCGACCAGCGCGACGTTTTCGCCCGGCAGGACGTGCAGGTCGATGCCGGAGAGGACGTCCGCGCCGCCGTCCTCGTAGCGGAACGTGACGTGGTCGAAGACGATGTCGCCGGTCACCTCGCCGACGGGCTCCGCGTCGGGGCTGTCGGTGATCTCCGGGGGCACGTCCATAATTTCAAAAAAGCGGCGGATGCCGGACATGCCCTGCATGAAGACCTCGGTGAATTCGGAGAGCCGGCTCACCGTGACCAGCAGCGTCATGGCGTAGAGCAGATAGGCGATGAAGTCGCCGGTGGTGATCTCGCCCCGCATCATAAAGAAGGCGCCCAGGGCGACCACAAGGATGTACATCAGGCCCTCAAACAGGCGGATGCCGCAGTGGAGCTGCGCGAGGAAGAAATAGGCCTGCCGTTTGATATTCATGAAGACGCGGTTGCCCTCATGGAATTTTTTCTTTTCGATCTCCTCGTTGGAGAAGCTCTTGACCACGCGGATGCCGAGCAGGCTGTCCTCCACCTGCGCGTTGATCTGGCCGATCTGCTCCTTTTCGCTGCGGAAAGCCTCGCCGAGCACGGCCTGCATCCGCAAAACGAAGATCGCCATCAGCGGGATCATCGCGTAGATGACGACGGTCAGCGTGAGGTTCACCCTCGCGAGGATCAGGAAGGACGCCACGAATTTTAACAGCGCGACGAACGCCTCCTCCGGGAAGTGGTGGGAGAACTCGGTGATGTCAAACAGGTCCCGGGTGATGCGGCTCATCAGCTGACCGACCTTCGCGTTGCTGTAAAACGAGAAGGACAGCTCCTGCAAGTGGGAAAAGAGGTCGTTTCGCATGTCCGTCTCGAGCCTCGCGCCCATCATATGGCCCACGTGGATCATATAATAGTTGGCCGCGGTGTCGATGACGCGCAGGAAAATGTAAATCCCGGCCACGCTGAGGATCAGGCGCGGCGTCAGCAGCGAGAGGTCCTCCGAGGCGGTGTCCGTGATCTTCCGCACAAGCAGCGGCAGCACGATGTCGCAGACGGTGGTCATCAGCGCGCAAAAAAGATCGGCCGCCACGGTCCGGAGATAGGGCTTATAATACGGCAAAAACCGGATCAGGTTGTTTTTTGTTTTGGTCTGCATGTTTCCTCTTCCGTCGTCTGAATTTTTCGGAAAGCCGCGTCCGACGGCGCTTCTTTGAAAAAATGCCGCCCGGGCTTCGCGAAAAATTCAGACAATCCTTTTTTTAGTTATGGGTGCGGCCCATCTCGGTCACGCAGTCGCGCAGGTAGCCGGTGAACTCGAAGGATTTGCCCGTCCCGATAGCGACGCACTCCGCCGGGTTCTCCGCGACGCGAAATTCGGTGCCGAGCCGCTTGGTGAGGTAGAGATCCAACCCGTGCAGCCGGGCGCCCCCGCCGGTCAGCAGCACGCCGAAGGTGCGGATGTCCCCGGCGAGCTCCGGCGGCGTCTTTTCAAACACCCTCTGGATCGCGAGGGCGATCTGCGCGGCAAGCTCGTAGCAGATCTCGGAGATCTCCTGCCAGCCTACCCTCGCCCGGCCGGGCAGGCCGGTCATCAGGTTGCGCCCCCTCACGTCGAAGGTGCGGTCGTCGTCGAAGCTCCAGCAGGTGCCGATGGCCTTTTTGGTCTCCTCGGCCGTGCGGTCGCCGATCAGCAGGCCGTGCTTCGCGCGGATATAGCGGATGATCTCCTCGTCGAAGCGGTTGCCGGCGACTTTGACGGAGTTTTTGCACACGACGCCGGAGAGGGAAAGCACCGCGATATCCGTGGTGCCGCCGCCGATGTCCACGACCATGCGGCCGACGGGCTTCGAGATGTCGAGGCCCGCGCCGATCGCGGCGGCGACCGGCTCCTCGATCAAAAACACCTTTCTGGCGCCGGCGGCGATCGCGGCCTCCACGACCGCGCGCTGCTCGATGTCGGTGATCGCGCTCGGCACGCAGACCGTGACGCGCGGGCGGAAATAGATCTCGCCGCAGACCTTTTGCAGCGAGTAGCGGATGATCGCGTTGGTCAGGCGGTAATCCGAGATCACGCCTTTCTCGAGCGGGCGGATGACGGCGATGCGGGAGGGCGTCCGGCCGATCATTTTGTAGGCCTCCGCCCCGACGCGCAAAATCCCCCCGGTCTCCGTGTCGACGGCGACAATCGTGGGCTCACAGAGGACGATGCCGCGCGAGGTGTCGTAGATGATGATTTTTGTGGTGCCGAGGTCGATCCCAATATCAGCGGGCATACGCGCTCTCCTTCACTTTAACAGACGTGATCTCTTCGGAAGTTTTGGCGGGATTCCGCGGAAAAAAGCCGGAAGCTCCATCTTTTTCCCAATTTTCCGCGCTCACGGGCCCCCGCCGGGCAGGATCTCCTCGAGCATGGGGCGCAGGTTCGTGTATCTTCCGATCCGGCGGTTGTTTTGGACGGAATAGGCGACCGCGTCCTCGGCGCCCACGATCACGAGCAGCTTTTTGGCGCGGGTGACGGCGGTATAGAACAGGTTGCGGTAATTGAGGCGCGGGCTTTTATCGAAAAGCGGCAGGATCACCGCCTCAAATTCGGAGCCTTGGCTCTTGTGGACCGTGACGGCGTAGGCGAGCTCCAGCTCGCCGGCGTTCTCAAAGGGATAGTCCGCCCTCCGGTCGTCGAAGCGCACGGAGAGCATCCTCATCGAGCGGTCGATCCGCTCGATGAGGCCGATGTCGCCGTTAAAGACGCCGGAGCCCGGCTCGCCGCCGTCCCGTTTCCAGACGGTGTCGTAATTGTTGCGGATCTGCATGACCTTGTCGCCCTCGCGGAACGTGACGCCGTTGTAGGTGAACTCCGGCTTCCTTTTATCCACCGGGTTTAAGAGCTTTTCGAGCCTAAGGTTGAGGCTCCAGGTCCCGAGCGCGCCGCGGTGCCCCGGGCAGAGCACCTGGATGTCCCGCTCCGGCGAGAAGCCGTAGGCCTCGGGCAGGCGTTTATAGACGAGCGAGCAGACCGTGTCCGCGGCGTCCGAATCGGTCGCGCGCGGCAGGAAGAAGAAATCGCCCTCCTTCGCGCCGAGCTCCGGAAGTTCGCCGCGGATGATCCCGTGCGCGTTGGTGACGATGCGGCTCTCCGCCGCCTGCCGGAAGATGCGGTCGAGGCAGACCGAAGGCACGATGTCCGAGGCGACGATGTCCCTCAGCACGTTTCCGGCCCCGACCGAGGGGAGCTGGTCCGCGTCGCCGACGAGGATCAGCCGGGCGCACAGCGGCAGCGCCCGCAAGAGCGAATCGAAGAGCAGCGTGTCCACCATCGACATCTCGTCGACGATCAGCGTGTCGCACTTAAGGGGGTTTTTCTCGTTCCGGCGGAAGGCCGGGTGCAGCTCGTCCGAGCGGAAGTCCACCTCGAGCATCCGGTGGACGGTCTTGGCCTCCCTCCCGGTCAGCTCCGAGAGGCGCTTCGCGGCCCGGCCGGTCGGCGCGGCGAGCAGCACGGCCTCGCCCATCTCTTCGAGCAGGCGGATCAGGGCGTTGAGGGTGGTCGTCTTGCCGGTGCCGGGCCCGCCGGTCAGCACAAAAACGCGATTTCGGACCGCGCATCGTAAAGCCTTGCGCTGCAGGGCGTCGTACTCGATGCCGAGCTCTTTCTCGAGCAGGGAGATCGAATCCTCCGCCGAGGGCATGGATTCCTCCCCGCCCGCGAGCATCAGCTTGATCCGCCCGGCGGCCGAGGTCTCCGCGTTATAGAGTTCCGGCAGGTAGAAGAACCGCCTGCCTTCGTGCTCATAGACTTCGAGCCGGTGCTCGTCCAAAAGGGCCTCAAGCGCCGCGGCGAGGCCGGAATCCGTCTCTAAAAGGGAGGCCGCCGCGCCGAGGAGCTTATTTTCCGGCAGGCAGGCGTGGCCGTTCTCCAGATTGTGCGCCAGGACGAAGACGACGCCCGCCTTGAGGCGGCGGCTGTCCTCCGGCCCGGCCTTCTCGGAGAAGAGGCGGTCGGCGTCCGGGAACCCGAGGCCGATCTCCGGGCGGCAGAGGGAAAAGGGGTCCGCCTCGAGGACCTCCATCGAGGCCATGCCCCATTTTTTCCAGACGCGCACGGCGACCGAGGCCGGCAGGCCGTATTTCTGAAGTTCAAGCATCACCTTACGGATGCCGAACGCCCGCTCGAACTCGGAGGCCATCTCCGCGGCCTTTTTGGTCGTGATGCCCTTGACCTCCGCGAGGCGCATCGGCTCCTTCTCGAGGACCGCGAGCGTCTCGTCGCCGAAGCGGGAGACGATGCGGGCGGCGAGCGCGGGACCCACGCCCTTAAAGGAGCCGCCACCGAGGTATTTGCGGATGGCCCCGGCGGTCGCGGGCAGCTTTCGCTCGCAGAGGGCGGCCTTGAACTGGTTGCCGTAGGACGGGTGGCTGACGAAACTGCCGGTCAGGGTGACCTCCTCGCCGGTCTCGACCGCGCCGAGCTCCCCGACCACGGTGACGAGCTCGCCCTCCGCGTTCAGGTCGAATACCGTGAACCCGGAGTCCGATTTATAGCAGACGACGTCCTCAACGGTGCCGCTGAGGGTCTCCGGTTCCGGGATTCCGACTTGTTCCGCCATCTTCCGCCATCCTTACCCAAATGATATACACACCTATTATAATTCTTTTCCGGCCTTCTGTAAACAGGAGGGCAGCGCGTCCGCGAGGTCTTTTTTCTCGCAGTACAGGACCGAGGAGAAGCGCCGCGTCAGCATCTCGCAGACAAAGCGGCTCTCCCTATCGGCGCCGCAGTCGCACAGCAGCACGGTTTTCGGGTATTTTTCATCGGCCAATATACAGCGGACCTCGTCCTCCAGACGGGAGGCCGAGCCCGGCGCGATCTCCATCACATAGAGCGCGGTGCAGGGCAGCTTTCGCTCGCAGGCGAGCGTCATCAGCCACGCGGCGGTCTTCACCATGCCCAGCGCGGCGAAAAAAGTCAGCACCAGCGCGGCGATTAAATCAAACAAGTGCATCCACCTCCGGGAATATCGTTGCAGGCCATACTATGAAAAAGCCCGCTTTCCGGTGAAAGGGCTGTCATTTCCGCCGGAATTCACATAGGATGGCGTACCGGACTTATGGAGGTAAGGAACCATGAAAAAACCGATTTTTTGCGTTGCGGGCGGGGATCTGCGTTTTGGGTATCTGGCGGCGCGCCTGTCCGCGCAGGGATATGAAATCTTTACGCTGGGGCTGGAGAGATGCCCGGAGCTGCCGGAGTCGGCGCGGCCCTGCGGCCCGGAGGAGCTTTCCCGGGCCGACGTGGTCATTTTACCGCTGCCGTGCTGTACAAAAGAGGGACGTCTCAAAACGCCGTTTTCCGACCAAAGCTACCGCTTGGCGGAACTCATCGGCGCCATGAGGACGGGAACCCTGCTGATCGGCGGAAAGATCCCCGAGGAGGGGGTGGACGAGGCGAGGCTGCGGGGCGTCTCGGTCTGCGACTACGCGGAGCGGGAGGATTTCGCGGTCCGCAACGCGGCCCTGACCGCGGAGGCCGCGGTCGCGCTCGCCATGGAGATCGCGGACGAGAGCCTCAGCGGCATGAGGGTGCTGGTCCTCGGCCACGGCAGGATCGGGCGGCTGCTCGCCTCGATGCTCAAGGCGCTGGACGCGGACGTGACCGTCGCCGCGCGCCGGTTTTCCGACCTCGCGTGGATCCGCTCGGAGGGCATGAAGCCGCTCGAGTTTTCGCGCGTCGATCAGGAGATCGGGATCTTCCGGCTGGTGTTCAACACGGTGCCCGCGCTGATTCTGGAAAAAGAAAAACTGATGCTCATGAGAAAAGACGCCGCCATTATCGACCTTGCCTCCGAGCCGGGGGGCACGGATTTCGCGGCGGCGGAGAAGCTTGGCATTCACGCGGAAAAAGCGCTGGGTCTGCCGGGCAAGTTTGCGCCGAAGACCGCGGGGGAGATCCTCGCCGACACGGTGCGCCACATTTTGAAAGAGAGGGAGGATGCACTTGAAGGATAAAACAAGGCTGGGGTTTGCGCTGTGCGGCTCTTTCTGCACATTTGACCAGGCGCTCGCCGAGATGGAGGCGCTGACGGCGGCGTATGAGATCACGCCGATTTTTTCCTTCAACGCCTCGGGGATGGATACCCGCTTCGGCCCGGCGGAGGAGTTTGTCCGCCGCGCGGAGGAGATCTGCGGCAGGAAGGCGATCCTGACGATTCAGGACGCGGAGCCCGTGGGCCCGCAAAAGCTGTTCGACATCGTGCTCGTTGAGCCCTGCACCGGCAACACGCTCGCGAAGCTCGCCACCGCCGTCACCGACACCCCGGTGACGATGGCGGTCAAGGCCCACCTGCGCAACAGCCGGCCGGTCGTATTGGCGGTCTCCACCAACGACGCGCTCTCCGGGTCCGCCGTCAACATTGCCCGCCTGCTGAACGCGAGAAACGTGTATTTTGTACCGATGCGGCAGGATAATCCGGAAAAAAAGCCCCGCTCCATGGTGGCGGATTTCACAAAGACCGGGGCCGCGCTGGAAAAAGCCCTGTCCGGCGAGCAGGTGCAGCCCATCCTTTCCGGCTGAATAAAACCGAAAAAAAGATCCCATCCTTTTGTCAAAAGCACTTCTTTTGAGCGAAGGGATGGGATTTTTATTTTGAAAAAATTCGGAATGCTTTTTTTAGCCATGTTTTTTCTTCTTATCATGAAGGTTCCGGCGTCCGCCGAGCCGCTTTTCAACCCGAACGACCTGACCGCGCCCTGCGGCCTCTCCGCGGAGGAGCTGGCCCCGGTGCTCAAGGGCCTCTCGGATTACGCGGAGGAATTTCTCGCCGCCGAGGAGGAATACGGCGTCAACGCGGTGTTTCTCGCCTCTCTCGCGGCGTTCGAGTCCGGCTGGGGCAAGCACTGCTTCCGTCCAAACAACCTTTTCGGCTGGGGGAGAAAGGAGTTTTGCTCCAAGGAGGAGTGCATCGACTTCGTCGCCCGGCGCATCTCGGAGTGGTACCTGTCCGAGGAGGGGAAATATTACAACGGCGCGGGGCTTCGCGGCGTCAATGCCTGCTACAACGGCTCGGCGGTCTGGTACCGGTGCGTCCTCGGCATGATGCAGGGGGTCGCCACCCGCGTCGAACGGCTCGGAACAGGCGAGATCGTCGCGTGCTGACCGGATTTCAGGGGAATTCTCCGCGGCGGGGCTTCGCGGCGTCAACGCCTGCTACAACGGCTCGGCGGTCTGGTATCGGTGCGTGCTCGGCATGACGCAGGGCGTCGCCATCCGCGTCGAACGGCTCGGCTCAGGCGAGATCGTCGCGTGCTGACCAAATCTTAAAATGAATTCTCCGCCGCCGGGCTTGGGGGGCGTAAACGCCCGACAGAGCGGCTCGGCGGTCCTACCG